>JBIIFW010000029.1:0-15513 GCA_044236985.1 Bradymonadia bacterium
CTTCACCTCGGTATCTCCGTGGAGGACCAGGAAGGCGACCCGTTCGCGCACCGGCCGGGCGGCACGGGTCTCGGCGGCGAGCACGCCACAGACCTGCTGCAGGGCGGCGACCTGTTCCGCCGGCGATTCGGAGCGGAGCATCGTCGCGAAGTAGCCCTCGGTGTTGTATCGGGTGAGGTAGTTGTTGGTGGCGAGCTGCACCGCGCCCCACGAGAGGAGGATGGCGCAGGCGAGCAGGCCAAAGAAGGGGGCGCGGTTCTCCGAGAAGCCCTGCACCAGCCCCTCCTCGGTGAGATCGGTGGGCACCGGTTCGCCGAGCAGCACCCGAGCGCGCCACGGCGTGCCGAAGAGCAGGCTGCTGAGCCGTAGCCCCGCCCAGCAGCCTGCCAGCAGCAGCAGCCCCCATTGTACCCAGATGAGCACAAGATTGATGGCGACGCTGGCGCTGGTGTCCGTGACATACCGGGCCGTGAACCAGCCCCAGGCGAGCGAGCAGGCGAAAGAGGCAGCAGCACCCACATTCATGCGGCGCTCGCTCTTCGCCATCATTGCGAAGAAGGAGAGGTCCAACGAGGTTGAGGTCAATCTGGGCACGCGATCGGTTCTCTCGAAGGTGGCATTCAAGCGCTAGTTTCACTATCACGCTCTCAACTCCTGCGCATCCTGAGAGCAAGATGATGAAGACAATCCTTCTCCGTACTGCATCGCTCCTGGCCGCCGCTCTGCTGACGGCCTTCATCCACCTGCCCACAGCAGACGCGGGCGCTCCGGCAGCGACCGACAAGCGGGCGCTGATGAACGAGGGCACCCGGCTCGCCGGCCGTGGCGACTACAAGGGGGCTGCGGCGCAGTTCGAGAAGGCGGCCATCCTCGCTCCCACCGACGCGAACGTCTTCTTCAACCTCGGCCAGATTTATGAGCAGAGCAATCCGGGCCGCTGCATCCTCCGCTACAATCGGTTCCTGCAGCTCGAGGGCGACTCGGCCGACGCACCAACCGCGCGCGCTGCCATCGCCACCTGCACCAACAAGCTCAAGAACGCCGGCGCCATTCACATCACCGATCTTGTGCCCCCAGCCAACATCATCCTCATCGATGGCGTTGCAGTAACCGAAGGGCCCTCCGTTCTGCCGATGGCGCCCGGCGAATACACGGTTCATGTGGATGCGCTCGACCACGACCCGTTCGATCAGAAGATTACCATCACCTCCGGTCAGACGACCCAGGTTTCCATCAAGCTGGTCGCGCAGGCGACCTACGGCACGCTTACCATCAAGGTGAATCGGCCGGGTGCCACCATCACCATCGACGGACAGCCGCACGGCATCGCGCCGCTCTCCGCTCCGCTGCGGATGACGACGGGCAAGCACCTTGTGGTGATCGAGGCCGCGGGCTTCCACAAATGGCAGCGCAACGTGACCATCGAGAAGGAGCTCGAAGAGGAGATTGATGCGCAGCTCCAGGCATCATCCGTCAACGCCCGCTAGCGTTACCGCCGGCTGCTAGTCGAGCCGCCGACCCGCCCCGCCTTCGAGCAGTTCAGTCACATCTTCGGCCTCGTTCGGGTCGATGATGTCGAGCTTTCCCGTCTCAAGATCGACGGCATACTCGCCGTTCATCCAGCGGCCCAGGTCGACCATCTTGCAGCGGTGCGAGCAGAAGGGGAACTCGGGTGTCCGCGGCGCGACCGACACCGCCGCCTTGCAGGTGGGGCAGGAGATGGAGGCGGGGTTCACTGCGTCGCTTCCGGTGCAGGCTCGACGAGAGGTGACAGTGAACCAGTCAACGCCAACGGTGGGATCTCGGAGACCTGGCGCACGAAGAAGAACTCCACTGCATCTTTCACCTCCTGCGGCACATCGACCATGTCTTTGCGGTTCCGCTCGGGCAGGATGATGCGCTTGATGCCAGCCCGTTGCGCGGCGAGCACCTTCTCTTTGATGCCGCCGACGGGCAACACGTTGCCGCGCAGGGTAATCTCGCCGCTCATCGCCACATCGTGGCGCACCTGAACTCCCGAGAAGAGGCTCAGGAGGGTGGTGAAGATGGTGATGCCCGCGGAGGGACCGTCCTTGGGAACAGCGCCTGCCGGGAAGTGCAGATGGATGTCCTTGTCCTTGAGGAAGTTGCTCGCCAGCCCGAATTCGTTGGCCCGCATCTTGAGGTAGGAGAGGGCCGCGAGGGCCGACTCCTTCATCACATCGCCGAGCTGACCCGTGAGGCGGAGTTCGCCCTTCCCTTCGGTCTTGAGCGCCTCGATGAAGAGGATGTCGCCGCCTACCGGCGTCCAGGCGAGGCCGGTGGCGATGCCCGGGTCGTTGACCCGCTCGACCGAGTCGTGCTCGTAGCGCTCGGGCCCGAGGTAGTCGGGGAGGGTCTCTGCGGTGATGTCGAGTTCGGTCGCGGTGTGGGTGCCGTCGGCAACCTTCACTGCGACCTTACGGCAGACATCGGCAATCTGTCGCTCGAGCGAACGCACGCCGGCTTCGCGGGTGTAGCGGTCGATGACCTTGTCTACGGCGCCGATGTCGAGCGTCACATTGTGCTCGGCAATACCGTGGTTCTCGAGCTGCTTGGGCAGCAGGAACTTGCGGACGATGTTGCGCTTGTCATTGTGGGTGTAGCCTGGGATCTCGATGACCTCCATGCGATCGCGGAGCGGCGCCGAGATGGTGTCCATCTGGTTGGCGTTGGCGATGAAGAGGACCTTGGAGAGGTCGATCGGGATCTCGACGTAGTGGTCGCTGAAGGCGTTGTTCTGCTCGGGATCGAGCACCTCGAGGAGAGCCGACTGCGGGTCGCCGCGGAAGTCGCGACCGACCTTGTCGATCTCGTCGAGCATGATGACCGGGTTGATGGTGCCGGCCTTGCGGAGCGCCTGTGCGATACGACCTGGGAGCGCGCCGACATAGGTGCGGCGGTGGCCGCGAATCTCCGCCTCGTCGTGCACGCCGCCGAGTGCGATGCGGACGAACTTGCGGTCGAGAGCGCGGGCGATGGAGCGGCCGAGCGAGGTCTTACCGACGCCCGGAGGTCCGATGAGGCAGAGGATGGGGCCCTTCATGTCGCTGCGGAGCTTGCGGACCGCGAGGAACTCGATGAGCCGCTCCTTGACCTTGTCGAGGCCGTAGTGGTCCTCGTCGAGGATGGTGCGGGCGTGTGCGATGTCGAGGTTGTCGACGGTCGTCTCGCTCCACGGCAGGTCGAGGAGGGTCTCGATGTAGGTGCGTACGACGCCAAACTCGCTGCTCGCGGGCTGCATCTGCTGCAGGCGGCGGAACTGCTTCTTGACGACCTTGTCGACCTCGTCGGGCATCTCCTTGGCGTCGAGGCGGGTCTTGAGGTCATCGAGGTCGCCGTTGTCGCCGTCGATCTCGCCGAGCTGCTCCTTGATGGCCTTGTATTGCTGCCGGAGGTAGTATTCCTTCTGGTTCTTATCCATCTCCTCTTTGATCTGGTTCTGGATCTGGTCGGAGACCTCGGCCACCTCGAGCTGGCGGGCGAGGAAGGTAAGGACGAGCTTGAGGCGCTCCTTCACGTCGGTCTTGCCGAGCACCTGCTGCTTCTCCTCGACGGAGATTTCGAGGGTGTTGGCGGCGAAGTCGGCGAGGTTGACCGGGTCGGTGACCTGGTCGATCATGAGCGAGGCTTCGCGCGGAAGCTCCGGCATCATGCGGGCTACGCGGCGGGCCATGGTCTTGAGGTTGTTGAAGAGCGCATCGATCTCGACGTCGCGCTCATAGTCAGACTCGACCCGCTCGAAGCTGCCCACATGGTAGGGCTCGGTGCGGGTGAGGTTGAGGAGCCGCACCCGCTCCTTGCCCTGGATGATGACGCTGTAGTTGTCGTGGCTGACCTTCACGACCTTGAGGATACGGGCCATCACGCCGACGCGGTGGAGGTCGGCCTCGTCGGGCTCATCGACCTCTGCCTCACGCTGGGTGATGATGGCAACGTAGGACTCTTTGGCCGCCGCCTCTTTGATGAGGGCAATCGACTTCTCACGGCCCACCTGAAGCGGGATGACCACCTCGGGGAAGAGCACCGTGTTGCGGAGTGGGAGGATGGGGAGAATCAACTGGCCGGTCTCGCCGGCGCTCTGCTCTTCTTCACTCATGGCGCTACCTCAGTAGGCGTGGGAACCGTGGAGATAGTCACCCCCGCACGGCGTGCAAAGAAAGAACCCGGTCCTTTGGACAGGTTGCGCGGCGGGGCGCGGTTCAGGCTCGATTGTAGGCCGCTGCGGCGAGCCCTGGATCGCCGGGAGCGTCGCTGCGGCTCTCGTCGAGGAACTCGTTGAGCAGCGCGACAGCCTCGGCGTAGATGCCGACCCTGCGCTTCACCGAGACGGTGTAGGTCGCGTAGGCGGCCTCCGCGGCGGCCTGATCGGCGTCAGACTGCGCCATCTGACGACGCATCTCGGTGGTCTGGCGGGCAATCCACGGCCACTGCGCGGCGTGGGGCGCAAGGAAGGCGATGGTCTCCTGTGCGAGGCCGTGGATCTCGGCCCGCTCGGTGTAGAGGATGCTCCGCTCGGGGCAGCCATCGATGGCATGCTCGTCGGCGAGTTCACGGGTGGTTTCGATGACCAGCCGGAGCCGCTTGAAGGCCCGGAGCTCTTCGCCGTAGCGGCTTCGCCAGGCGTTGTAGGTGGCGTTGGTCTCGAGCTTCACCGTCTCGAAGGCCGGCTGCATGGCGGCCAGCGAGGGGCCGTAGGCCTTGGCGGAGGGCGCCTGCGGGTGGGCAGTGCACCAGGCGAGAGAGGCGCTGAGGCTGCGCTCAACCTGAAGAAAGTTTGGCTGACTCATCGGGGTGACTCCTCGCCCGGGTTGCGGGCGCTGTGGCTACAAGCGGAGCCGGAGACGGTCAAGGAAGGAGCCGCCGCGCCGGTCATGCGAAGGTCTCGCGGAGATGAAATCCTGTACGCGACCCGTCGACCGACAGCAGCCCTTCGACCGGACCCTGGTAGACGACGACGCCTCCGTCAGGGCCGGCGCCCGGCCCCATGTCGACCACCCAGTCGGAGGCCGCAACCAGGTCGAGGTTGTGCTCGACGACGATGACCGTATGGCCAAGCGCGGTGAGCTGCCGCATGGCGTCGACGAGCTGCTCGACGTCTCGCATGTGGAGGCCGACCGTTGGCTCATCGAAGATGAAGAGCGCGCCCGCCGCGTTGGAGGCGGTCGACTGGCCGAGGTAGGAGGCGAGCTTGAGCCGCTGCAGCTCGCCGCCCGACATCTGGGTCGTCGACTGGCCAAGCCGAATGTAACCAAGACCGACCCGTGCGAGTGGCTCGAGCCGGCGGGTAACGGGACCGCAATCGGCGAACCGCTCCAGCGCCTCCTGCACCGTGCACTCGAAGAGCTGGTCGATGCTCAGCCCACGCAGCTTGGGTGCCAGCACGGCCGGGGTGAAGCGGCGGCCCTCACAGACGTCGCAGGGGATCTCGACGTCGGCGAAGAAGACCATCTCGACGGAGAGGACGCCGGCGCCCTCGCATCGCTCGCAACGGCCGCCTGCAACGTTGAAGGAGAAGTGGCTGGCCGTGAGCCGGGCGACGTTGGAATCGGGGAGCGCCGCGTACATGTCGCGGAAGACACTGTAGGCGCCCGAGAAGGTGAGCGCCGAGGAGCGAGAGGAGCGGGAGATGCTCGACTGGTCGACCATCACCACCTCCGAGAAGATGTCGCCCGTGACCTCGGCTGGGGGCAGCCCGTCGGCAGGTCCGGAGCCGCGGCGGGATTCGAGGTGGGCGTAGAGGAGGTCGTGCACGAGCGTGGATTTGCCCGAGCCGCTCACGCCCGTCACGGCGGTCAGCGCCCCGTGCGGAAAGTGGACCTCCACCCCCTGAATGTTGTGGAGATGGGCCGCCTTGATGGTGAGCACGGAGGAGTGCGACGGAGGCGACCCCGTGAAGGTAAGGCTCCGCTTGCGCAGCAGCTCGCCCGTCGGTGTGGCTGAATGTTGCAGCCCTTCAACCGTGCCCGAAAAGAGCACCTCGCCGCCCCGATCGCCGCCAAAGGGGCCGAGCTCGACCACATGCTGGGCGCGCCGGATGACATCGGGATCGTGCTCGACCACGAGGACCGTGTTGCCGATATCGCGCAGCTTCTCGACCACCTGCATCATCCGCTCGGTGTCGTGCGGATGAAGTCCCGCCGTGGGCTCATCGAGCACGTAGAGCGTGTCGGTGAGCATCCGGCCGAGGCTGGTGGCGAGGATGACGCGGTGGATCTCACCACCGGAGAGGGTCTTGGCCTGCCGCATCAGGGTGAGGTAGCCGAGGCCAGCGTCTGCGAGGTAGCCGAGCCGCTCGCGGACCTCGGTGATGAGCCGCTCGAGCGCCTTCTGAAGGGCCGGAGCGAGTGCGATGGCCTGGGCCCAGAGCAAGGCCTCGTCGATACGAAGCGCGAGGATGTTTCCGAGGTGGAGGCCTGCGATTCTGACCGCGCGGGCGTCGGCGTTGAGACCGGAGCCCTGGCACTCGCTGCAGACGGTGAAGCTACGATAGCGCATCGCGTGGAATCGGATGCCACCGAGCGTGCGGTCGGCGAGGATCTCTTCGAGCCAACCGGCGGCGCCGCCCCAGCCCTTGTCGCCGTAAAGGATGCGGTTCTGGTTCACCTGCGAGAGGCGCAGCCAGGGGATGTCGATCGCGATGCCCTCGGCCATGCACCACTCGAGCATTTGCTTGCGTGGGCGACGGGCGGAGGGGATGTCGAAGATGGCAAGTGCGCCCCGCTCGAGCGTGAGCGTTGGATCGGGAACGGTCTTGAACGGGTCAAGCCCGACGCTCCGGCCGAATCCTTCGCAGCGACCGCAGGCTCCGAGCGCGTTGAAGGGGTGGAAGAGCGAGGGCATGGGCTCTTTATGCGCAGTGCCACAACCGCTGCAGACCCATCCGCGATGGAAGGTGCGCTGCTCGCGGCGGCCTTGGGTTTCGCGGTCCCAAAAGACCACGGAGACGGCCCCTTCGGCGAACTTGAATGCTGCCTCGAGCGCCTCGCGCAGCCGCAGCGCATCGTCCTCTACGGCGAGCCGGTCGATGATGACCTCGACTTGCGCGGCCCGCACGAGCGAGATGGAGGCCTCGGACTCAATCTCGACGATTGCGCCTTCGAGCCAGGCGCGCTGGTAGCCGTCTGCGATGAGTTGTCGGAGAAGGTCGCCCATGCCGTCTGCGTTGGGGCGGGCCGTGGCGACGATGAGGATGCGCTCGCCTGCCGCATGCTGCTGGAGCCACTCCACGGTGCGGGGCACATTGAAGGGGACGACGATGGTGCCGCAGCTCTTGCAGACCACCTCACCGGCCCGCGCGAAGAGCACCTGGAGGTGGTCGAGCAGCTCGGTGAGGGTGGCGACAGTGGACTTGGCGTTGGAGATAGAGCTGCCCTGCCGCAGCGCGACGGCGGGTGGGATGTTGGAGATGGAGCCGACGGGCGGCTTGGGCATCGGGTGAAGGAACTGTCGGGCGTAGGTGGAGAGGGTCTCCACGTAGCGGCGCTGCCCTTCGGCATAGAGCGTGTCGAAGGCGAGCGACGACTTGCCGCTGCCGCTCACGCCCGAGACGACCGTGAGCGCACCGCGCGGGATGGCGACATCGATGGACTTGAGGTTGTGGGTCTCGGCGCCGCGGACGATGATGTCGTCTCGCTCTTCGGGCGCAGGCTGTGGGGTGAGGGGGGCTTTGGCCATGATGCTGCTGCGGATGGAGAGGCCCCCGTTCTGGTCGGGCGCGGGGTAGGATGCAAGTGGGGTTGCAGCGGTGCGCAAAACGGTGACTTGGAGGGGGCGATTCACTAGGCTCACACCATGCGTGCCCGAAGCCTTTTGTTCAGCCTCCTCTTTGCCGGATTGTCGTTGGCTCCGCCGCCGCGGGCCTTTGCGACAACGGTGATGGCCGTCTCGATGCAGGAGCTGGTGGCGGTGAGCGGGCTGGTGGTCCGCGGCCGCATTGCCGCGGTCGATTCTATCTGGGTCGGAGCGAGCCCCGAGCGGAGCGTCCGCGTAGAGGTGTCGGAGCAGTTCAAGGGCGAGCCGGTCGCGGGGACGGTGGAGTTCCGGAGCGAGGGTGGCCGGGTTGGTCGCTGGGCCTCGGTGGTAGCGGGGGCGCCGCAGTTTGTGCCGGGACAGGAGGTCATCCTGCTTCTCGAGCGGCGTTCGGACGGCGCCTGGACGCCTGCTGGGCTGTCGCTCGGCGTCTTCTTTGTCGAACCGGGCGAAGGTGGGCAGTCGCAGGCACGCCGCTCCTTCGATGGCCTGATCTTCGCTGAGCCCTCCATCGCGAACGGGAGCAGCGCGCAGACGCTCAACCCGATCTGGTCGCTCAATGCGCTCTCCGACTTCCTTCGGTCGCAGCCGTGATTGGGCGCCGGCTCGGGTTTGTCACGGCCCTGCTCTGCTTGATGCTACTCGCCCAACCGGCGGCAGCCTACCTGCGCACGCAGACCTGCTACACGCCCGACATCGCCCTTCCCTGCGAGGCCGAGCCGCCGCATTGCGAGGGCCAGACCGCGGTGCTCCGAACGGGGGGCCAGACCCGCGCGCCCGTGGAGGCCTGCGACTACTTCCGCGCCGTGCCAGCCTGCATCACGCCGGCACCCCACTGCGAGGGCAACGAGGTTGTTTCGCTCCGCAACGGCCGCTCTGCTGCGCCGCTCGACGCCTGTGTCTGGGTGGCAGAGCGCTGCTCGACAGAGGAGTTCGCGCAGGGTTGCTGCACGACCGCGATGGCGACCTGCACCTTCGACGCCGCGCGCGCAACCTGCGACGCCGGAACGGTCTGCGTGGATGGAAACTGCGTGGCCCCGGCCGGCTGCACCGCGGGGTCTGTCTGTCTGGCTCCCGTGCCGCGCCCCTGGTGTGATGGCGAGACGCTGGTGCGCTTTGAGGAGCGGGGCAGCTGCATCGCTGACCAGTGCACGGCAACCGAGCGGCGCGACCCCTGTCCCTCCGGCACCCTCTGCCGTAACGGGAGCTGCCTACCTGCGGGCTGCGGTGGCCCCTCGGGTACGGGCGGCTGCTGCTCCACGGCCGATCTGCAGTGCGACTTCACCGAGGAGCGCCAGGACTGCGCGGCGAACGGCGACCTATGCGTGGCGGGCCTCTGCGAGCCTCCTGCAGCCTGCACAGAGGGCGAAGCCTGCGACGCACCGCCTACAGCCCCTTGGTGCGACGGAGGCCAGCGCGTCTTCTATGCCACCACCGCGGCCTGCACGGCCGGTCGCTGCGTGCGGCAAGAGCTGCGCGCGGACTGCCCCGTGGGCACCGTCTGCAGGCAGGGCGCCTGCGTCGGCGCTGGCCTGCCGGGCGCCTTCTTTCCCTGCCCGGATGGCGAACTGCCCAAGCCCGTCCGCTGGCCAACCGCCTGCGTGGGATACCATCTGCAGCTGGGCGCTGTGCGTGAGCGGGCTCCGCTCGGCCTGTGCGAAGGCGGCAACTATGTGCTCCCCGACAACGGCATCCGTCTGGAGCGCGGCTGGCGGAGTTGCGAGGCCGGAACCGTCTCCTTCGACTGCGGTCAATGTACCGACCCCGACGCGACGCCCATGGTCTGTGTGCCGGGCGGATGTGCAGAGTCAGTTGATTGCGCGGCTGGTCTCTGCGCGGCCGAGACGCTGGGTAGCGTCTGCGATGGAGACAGCCTCGTGGTGCTGGAGCGAACCGGCAGCTGCGCCGACGGCGTCTGCGAGACGCGCGAGCAGTCGCGAACCGATTGCGATGCGAACGGCCAATGGTGCGTCGGCGGCTTCTGCGTGGCGCCGAGTTTCTCGTCGCCCGACACGGCGCTCGCCGAGGCTGTGACCGCGGGCTTCGACGCATGGAACGGCGCGGCCGGCTCGGCCTGGAAGGCCACCAACCTGGGCGAGACGGACGAGCGGGAGATTGGCATCGCAGTCGATGAGGCGGGCAACCCGCGCGGCAACGTGAACATCATCGTGCTGCAGACATCCTCCTGGAACCACTCCAGCGTGGCGCTGGGCGTGACGACGCCGGTCTTTGAGGCCGCGACGGGAGAAATCGTAACGGCCGACATGGAGCTCAACGGCGTTGGGAGCAAGCGCTGGATGACAGGCGAAACCACCGACCCCGACGCCTATGATGTGCAGAATGTCGTGACCCACGAGGCGGGCCATTTTCTAGGTCTCGACCACCCGCCCTGCTTCTCCGACGGCTCCTTTGTGCCGGATTGCGCACGCGCGACGATGTTCGCCAGCAGCTCGCCCGGCGAGCGCCAGAAGCGCGAGCTTGCCGACGACGACGTCGAAGCCGTCGCGGCGGCCTACCCTGCCGCGACCGAGCCTGCCTGCACCCCGCCGGAGCCGGGGTTCTTCTATGCGCGAACACTGAGCCAGCGTGCGCCCGTCGCGAGCGCCGCAGACTGTCCCGGACCAGAGGCCTTCTGCGGAGGGGCTGTCGTGACCCCGAAAGCGCCGCGCGACGATTGCTCAACAGGCGGTGCGAGCGGTTCGTGGTGGTCTGTCGCCGCCATGTTCGGTGCGCTGGCCTGGATGCGAAGAGAGAGAGGCAAACATGTTGCATAGGGCACGAACCATCCAGCTCGCACTCCTCCTCTCCGTTTGGAGCGCGAGCGGAGCGCAGGCCGGAGAGGCCGGTTTCCGGCTTGCAGGCCACAGCGGCGTCGCCTCCGTGGAGGAGAGTTCTGATCTGCGCATCAGCAGAGGCACCGACGACCTGCTCTTCGTCTGGTCGAAGGCCTCGGGCGCCCCCCGCGCCTGGCGACGCATCGAGCCCGATGCAGCGACGCTGCTGCAAGGCGATCGGGTCGCACTCTTCGCCGACGAGACGCTGTCCTGGCTCTCTCTGCCGACGTTGCAGACGGCCGCGCAGGAGGAGATCGCAGGCTCCGTCCGCTGCCGTGGTGGAGAGCTCGCCTGGAGTTGGACGAAGGCCGGCCGAGTCACGCTGCACGATGCCAGCCGTTCGGTCACGCTCTCGGAGTCGGCGGTTCCCGGCGAAGACGCAAGCTGCCTCATCTCGCCCCTCGGCGCGGTGCTCATCTGGAGCGAAGAACAGGCCGTGAAGGCGCTCGTGCAGGGTGTCAGTACGCAGCTGCTGACCGCGACGATCGCCAACGATGGCATCGTCGATGCTGGCGCGAGCGCGACAGCCGTCTGGGCTGCCGTGCGAAGCGCCGGTTCCGACAAGGTCGTTAGAACGGCGCTCCTCGGCGAGCCACCGACATCGGCCTCAGCGCAGAGCGGCTGGCGCAGCTGCGACACCTTCGACGGCGACGGGCTGCCGAAGCCCTGCATCGGGCTGTCAGAGGCGGCCGCAACCTCGGTCACGCGACCCCGCGTCCCAGCCTGGAATGGTGCCCGCTGGAACGGCCCGCGGCTGTCGCTGACCGCGCCCGGCTCCCCCATGCCGCCCCGCGAGAGCGAGGCTGGTTGGGCAACGGCACCCGCCACCGCTCGGGCGCCCGAGGCTGTCGACAGCGCCTCGCGCGAGGTGGTCGTGCGCGGCAGACGGCTCAGCCTGCAGGCGATCTGGATGGCCGGCTGCGCGCAGCAGGCCTGGCGCGTCGATGAACGCACCGGCGAACGGGCTGTTACGGTCGCAGGCCCCATCTGTGGGGCAGCGCCACACTGGGTTCCGACCCCCGATGACCGATGGGCCATGCTGCAGATACCAGACAGGGCAACGGCCATGATCTGGTCGGATCGGCCGCAGCCCGCCCGACTCTCCCTCCCCGAAGCGGCGCAGCTGTCGCTCACGCTCGCCCTGCGCGCAGGAGATGGCTGGTGGGTCGCCGACGCAGCCATGGCGCGGGCCTGGCGTCAGGGTGGAGGCGATGCGCCCGCCTGGACCGAAGCCCCGATCCCGCTGCTGGCCGACCGCTCACTCACCCTCTCTCGGACCGGCGAGACGCTCCTGCTCCAGCCGCTCGAGAGCCGAGACCCCTCCACCCGTTTTCTAGTCACCGACCACGGCACAGCCGCTTGGCAAGACGACGGGAGTTGGTGGGCCGACACGGCGCTGCTGCCCCACCTCGTCTGGGTGACGCCAGAGGGCACGCCGCTTGCGACCGACGACCCGCTCCTCCTCAAGCGCTACGAGAAGAAGCTACTCGTCCGCCTCTGGGATCGGCTCTCCGACGACCGCTGACAGACCGCTCGCTTCGGCCAGGACCGCCAGCCGGACAAGGTCGGCAACCTCTAGCTCCTCGGGGCGGCTGGTCGGCGAGATTCCCGCCGCCAGCAGCAGCGGCTCCGGCGCCGCCACCACGCTCCGAAGGGAGGAGCGCATCATCTTGCGGCGCTGGCCAAACGCGGCCGCAGAGAGCCGCCGAAGCCAGCGCGCCGTCTCACCTGAGGCAAGCGGAGCAGGCAGCCGGTCGAGTACCACGACGGCGCTTGCCACCTTCGGCGGCGGCACGAAGGCGCCTGCCGAGACGAGAAAGGCAATCCGTGCGCGGTATCGGTTTCCAACCCCCACCGACAACAGAGAGAACTGCGATGACCGACCGGTGCAGACAATGCGCTCTGCCACCTCCTTCTGGAACATCAGCACCATCCGGTCGGGCGCGTCGTCGGCCTCCATCGCCCGAAAGAGGATCTCGTTGCCAACGTTGTAGGGCAGGTTCCCGACCAGCACCCGCGGCCCCTCCGTGAGAAGCTGCGGAAGAATCGTCTTCGTCGCATCCGCCTCGATCACCTCGAAGGCCGCGTTGTCGGCGAAGGCCTCCTGAAGGAAGGCAATGGCGTCTCGGTCGATCTCCACGGCGCGCACCCGCTTGCCCGCTGCAAGCAGCCGCGTAGTCAGCGTGCCCGGACCCGGTCCGACCTCGATGACCTCCACTGCATCGCCGATGCAGGCAACCATGCGGTCGAGCAGTCCAACCTGGGTCAGGAAGTGCTGGCCAAGCCGCTTCTTGTTGGGGCGAGCGTAGGCCCTGACGAGTTCAGCAGGCGTCACTGTGGGAGCTGCTGCCGCGCCGCATCCAACTGCTGTTCGACCTCGGCGAGCCCCGCAGCGTCATCCGTCGCGCGAAGCAACGGAACCGCCCGCTCGAAGGCACGCACTGCCTGAGGCCAGGCGCCCGCTTGGCTGCAGAGCCGGCCGAAACTCAGAAGCACGGTGAGGTTGTTCGAGAAGAGCGCGCGGGCCGAGACCTCATCGCCACCCCAGGCACGGAGCGAACTGCCACCGAGGTCGCCGAGCTCGGCGAGCGCATCTGCGAAGAGGAGTTCATCCACCTCGTCTTCTGCAGCCTGCTCAGCCGCCTGCACTGCGTGGAATGCAGCGGTGCGCAGGGCGCCGGCTCCACGCTTGAGACGGGCAACGGCAAGGTGCGCCGCTGCGCGGTCCGAGGCAGGTAGCTCCGGCGAATCGGCAAGCGCGATCGCGTCTTCGGAGATCTCCGCACGGGCCTCGTCGCTGATCGCAGCCTCGACGGGGAGCTGCATCAGCGCGACAAGCTGGCCGAGTGCGGCAGCGCGGTCTGGGCAGGCGTGAGCACGGGCAAGCAGCCAGCCCACGGCGTCGGCACCATACTCCGCCGACCGGGTGAGCCCGAACATGACCTGCTCTGCGGCGATGATCAGCGCGGGGTCGTCGCCCAAGCGCGGGAGCGCGGCCATGAGCTGCTCTGCGCCGGAATCGTCGTCGTTCAAGACCAGGGCAAAGAGGTAGGAGGCTCGAATCCTCACCGCGGGTGTCACGTCGTCATCCGGCCGAACGAGCGCAAACTCACGCAGCGCCTCCGCTTCGCGCCGGGCAGCGTCATAGTCTGTGGGCAGAACCACCTTCGACAGCATGAGCCCCGCGTCGTGGCGGGGGTCGACGAGAAGCTCGACCATCGTCCGCGACGCCTGCAGCGCATCGGCGAAGTGGTCGCGTGCAAGGTAGTAGAGTCGGCGCAGGACTGCAGTCAGCCGCAACGAACCTGCGGGCTCCGAAGAAACCGCATTGAGGAGCAGATCGCTCAGCTCTTCGAACCGCCACGCCTCCGCAAACAGTCGGTCGGTCTCGCCCAGCAGCTGGTCGTCGAAGCGGCCCGAGGCAATCGCGTTTCGGGCCAACTCGGCAGCGCGGTGGAGGTCGCCGAGGTCGTTCTCAACGAGCGCCATCGCGCGGCGAAGGAGGGCGAGGTAGGTGAGTGTGTCGCTCGTCTCGGTCAGCGTCCTCTCAAGCGCATCTGCCACACCGGTAAGGTCGCCGACCCGCTCCATGGCCTCCAGACGATAGCCCGAGAAGAGCGTCGCGAGCTCCGGCCGCTCCATCGAGGAACGCTCCAGGAGTTCGGACCAGCTGACCTGGTTCGCGGTCTCATCCGCAAGCTCCATGACCAGGTCGCACTCTTCGGCGGTGAGATCGACCGACGTGAAGCGGTCGGTCAGAAGGTCGTAGGCCAACGCGGGATCACGCAGGACGATCCGGCAGACGCCGACAAGCTGCTTGCGGAGCAAAACTCGGCCATCCGCGGTCCGGCGGCGCGACAGCCGCTCCGCAAAGCGGACCGCCAGCTCTGCGCGATCACTGTTGCTGAGCTCCGGCTCCAGCTCTGCCCAGACGAGCTCCGCCAACGGCAGGAGCGCGTCGTCAGCAAACTGCAGGAGGTCGGGCTCCACCTCGTAGACCTCGCAGGCCAGACAGGCCTCAACCGCATTTGCCGCCATCGCCTCAGCGTAGGGCGAGAGCTGACCGGCCTCACCGCTCTGCGCGAGCCGCCGGATTGCATCGACCGCGAGCTCCCAGCGCGCGGGCTCCTGCTGACCGACGTCGATGTTCGACTCCGACCAGACAGATTCCGTTACGTCGGCGCTCGAGGCCTGATGCGCCGCAACGGAGGGCGCCTGAGGCTCAGATGCATCGAACAGGGCTCCCGATATCTCGAACGCAGGCGACCCGACAGTTGGCGCCTCCGAGGAGCTCGACGCGAGAGCGAGCGAAACCGCCGTGCCCAGCGCATCGCTGAGTTCGGTCGTCGCGAGAGACACCGCCTCCGTGGGGCCGACGTCAGAGATAATGCTGGAATGGAGGCCCGAAGACTCCTGCGCGAGCAGGGCCGGCGAAGATGGCGCTACCGGATCAGGCGCAGACTGGGCCACCAAGGCAGGCCAAGATGGGGCTACCCGCTCTGACGCAACGACAGCGGAACCCAGAACCTCCGAGGGCGCAGCAACGGCAACGCCGGCAGGCGAAGATGACGGTGCGACCTGTTCAAATCCCCAGTCGACCTCGTCCGAAACCGCCCGCTCCACCGGCTGCCGCTTGGGCAGCGGGCGAGGAATCGGGGCCGCAGGCCTGGGCTGCGGAACAGCAGGCTGCAACGACGGCGCACTGAACGCCGCAGGCTCCGCAGCCGGCTGCTGCGCTGGCACCGGCGAAACGGGCAACGGCTTGCCAACGGCGGCAGAGATGCGTGCCAGACGCTCGGCGAAGCTCGCGCTCACCGCGGCAGCAGGCCGCGCAGGGCCGGAAGCGCCATAGACGGGCGACAGCGCAGGCACCGAAGGAACCGACCAGCCCGCGCCGCTGAGCGATGCC
>JBIIFW010000252.1:0-4320 GCA_044236985.1 Bradymonadia bacterium
GCACCCGATACAGCGTCAGCGCCCGGTAGTAGGTGTTGGGCATGGGAGGCTCGCGGTAGGGGACGACCGCCACCGACAGGACAATGTTTGGAGCGCTGAAGAAATCGGGGTTGATCGCCATGACGGAGAGGTCTTCGAAGCTGAACGTGTGGGACCAGACCGGATCGCGCGTCCATCTGCGCAGCGCGAACTGCGCATCCGTCAATGCATGGTAGGGGTGCAGGCCGGCCCGAACGGCAGCCGCTGCCTCATCCAGCGCCTCCTGCTGGCGCTTCCCCGCCCGCTGCGCGGGTGGGAGCCCGCGAACGGCCCGCATCTCGTTGATGCGTTCTACGAACCTGTCTGCGTCAGGCATCGTGCTCGGATTGGTATCGACCCCCCTGAACCAGATGCTCTCCACCGTCCTCGTGTACCGCCCGTCATGGATGCCAAGCGAGACAAATCGGGTCTGCGGATCGAGCGCGGGCATTCGCATCCGAGGGTTGATGAGCATCGAGGCCACAACCCCCGCGATTCCCACTTTGCGCGGAAGCCGCAGGCCATTCCGGATGCCCGCCAGGTGCGCGTCGGAGATGAGCCAACCGGCACGGAGGCCGTTGAAGAGTTCGCTCCACCTTGGGTCAGTCGAAGCCACCTGTGCCGAAAACAGAGCTGCGCCACCCGCAAAGACCTGGGATGGCTCGTGCAACACCACTGGCTCCAATCCTGCCTTGGTGCGAACCCGATTCAGCAGCTCTACGGTCTGCAACTCGATGGGAAGTGTCGGATCAGACGGCTCGCCCACCTCTGGCAGCGCAAATCGTGTTCCTCCTCCGCTCGGCGCGACAAGCAGCCGCTGCACGTCGAGGAACGAGTTCTGCCCTTCGACCAACTCCAGCAGGCTGATCTGCGCAAAGGGGAGGTCGCGACCGACAGGGCAGATGAGCCGGAAGCCGGGCACGAGCACCGTGGTGTCTCGGCGACAGGCGACCGATGCGAAGAGGCCAGTGTCCGAGTAGCCTACGACCTCCCGCACCGGGTGGAGCGCTGTGCCGGAGATAACGACTTCGCCGCTGGCGCCGCTGCGGAGCGGAATCGGGTCGTAGCGATAGCTCGGATCAAACGAGGCAAAGACGACCACCGATCGCTCCTGGCCCTTCCAGAACGCGCCGCCCCAATGCCCCGTGTCGGTGAGCGACAGCCGTTCGACTGCCTGCTGGAAATCGGCGGCCGCAAATCGAACCGAATCGAGCGATGTTCCCGCAGGCAGGTTAAACTTGAACACCCGCGCCGGCCGCTCGGGAAGTCCGCACCTGCTTGCAAGATAGGCATCGAGTTCATCTGCGAGCGGCTGCGAACCGGCCGTGGCGGCAATCGCCGCGCGTTGCCGCGCATAGCAGACCGCCTGTTCGCTCAGGGTAGCCCGCGAGGCCGAAGAGGCCTGCACGAATCCCTTCATCCAACCTTCCACGTTCGTGACGGGCGTCTTTCCAAGTTCAGAAGGGAGCGACCCCACCATCTCCCAAGGACCGAACCA
This sequence comes from Bradymonadia bacterium, assembly GCA_044236985.1. Taxonomy (GTDB): domain Bacteria; phylum Myxococcota_A; class Bradymonadia; order REDH01; family REDH01; genus CAIWGR01. The sequence goes on from JBIIFW010000252.1 coordinate 1,517, forward strand.
GCGATCGACCTCCGCCTCTTCCGCGTCACCACTCCCCTCTGCCGAAGCGAGGATCTCGTAGACCCGCTCCTTCGAGACAGGGAGAGTGTCGTAGGGGGTGAAGCTAGGTCTCGAGCCGCAGGCGCCCAGTAGGAGCATCGAGAGGATCGCAATGAGGTGCGCAGCGTTGCCTGTTTTCCGTTTCATCTGCTCTCCTTCAAACGTCTTCATCAATCGCATCTCCCCTGCATCGGCCGCTCATCTGCCTGCCTCGGCGACGACGGCTCAACGGCGGGTTAGGAGCACGCTCTGGGTCGCTTCGAGCGGGTCGGGAATGGGGAGCGACTCGGTCGCCAGCTCCAGCCGGTTGTTCAGGTAGGCGGCGGATTGGATGCCCTCGACCACATCATCGAGCGACCTGTCGGATCCCGTTACGTTGATGCCGATGTCGTTCTCCTCTGCCTGCAGGCCGGCAATGGTCAGGAGCGGAGCGGTACCCGTAACAAAGAGACCGGCACGGGCGTTTCGAGCGAGCGAGAGGTTCTGTCCATCGAGGGCTGCGCCCCAACCCACCAGCATGCCGTCGCCGAGGCTGCTGTCCGAGAGGCGGACGAGGGTCTCATGCGCCGCGACGCGGTTTGCCGTTATGCTGGTGCCGGGATCGGCGGCCGCGAGGCCCACCTCATGGTTTCGGAGAAACGTGGCATCCTCGAGGTCGAGCGCCGCGCCGAACAGGGCGATGGCGCCCCACCCCCCACGCTCGGCGGAGGGCCGCGGAGCAGTCTCTTGGATCACGGTCCGCGTCGCCGTAACACGGGTGTTGGGATCGAAGAGGAGGAGCCCGATGTCGTGGTTCCGTTCGAGCACAGCATCCTGCAGCGTCACAACAGCCTCCGCAGAGATCGCTGCCCCCAATCCGAGGTCTCCCGCGCCGGTGGTGGGCTGCGTATCGGCAATGATGAGCTTCGCCGCATCGACGGTGCTCGCCGCCCCCGACACGAAGAGCCCTGCTGCATGGTTCCCGCGGAGCACGGCCCCCGTCAGAGACAGGGTTGCACCATCGGAGACTTCGACACCAGCTCCACCCTTGCCATCGCTTCGCCGAGAGCGGGTCTCCTCCACCAGCAGGGCGGTGGCGTAGACCTGCGTGCCCGGGTCGTTGATGAAGAGTCCCGTACTATGGTTACGGCGCAACGTGGCTTCCTGGAGGGTCAGCCTAGCAGTATCTCCAACGGCGACCCCAATGCCGTAGCGCCCATCGCTCGGGTAGGGTGCGCTCTCCTCCACAAGCAGCCGCTCCGCGGTGACGACGCTTTCCGCCCCATACACAGCGAGCGCTGCGCCAACATTGCTCAGCAGCACGGCATCTTTCAGCGCCGCGGAGGTGCCCGCACCAACGTAGATACCGGAGGCGTAGGGGTCCGGACCGGCAGACGGGTTGGTCCCCTGCACCAGCGTCCGCTCCACCAGGAGCTCGGTTCCAACATCAAAGAGAGCGATGCCACTTGTCTGGTTGTCGCGGAAGACGGCATCCGAGATCGAGGCGTTTGCACCGTCGTCTACCTCGAGGCCGAGTCCGCCATACTGATCGTCCTCCTGCGGCAGGGTTGCTTCGACGTGCAGGAACCGGGCGGTCAAGGCGCTCTCCGCACCCGTCACGAGGATCCCTGCCAGACGGTTCCGGCGGACCATGGCGCCTCGGAGCGTGAGCTGGCCGCCCTCCCAGACAGCGATGCCGTAACCAGAACCTCCGTCGCTGGCTCGTGGCTGGGTGTCCTCCACCAAGAGCCACTCTGCGTCCATCCGTGTTCCTGCGCCGCTTACGTAGAATCCGGTGCCGTGTGCACCTCGTATCACCCCACGACGGAGTGTTCCGGAGGCACCGTCATCGATGTAAAAGGCACGTCCAAAGAGTTGGTCAGCGGCGTTTGGCTGGGTTGCATCGATCACCAGATCCTCCGCGTCGATGGTGGTTCCAGCATCGACCACGCGAATACCGATGTCATGATTCCGACGGAGGGATGCCCCAATCAACGAGAGTCTGGCACCATCCGTAAGATTGATACCCCGACCAAACTCACCGTCCGGGTCGGGCTGCGTGTCGTCGATGCGGAGGTCTGTCGCGCGCACCTGCTGCGGGGTCTGGATCCGGAGCCCTGCGCCGGTTGTCCTCTGCATGGCGATGGCGGTGAGTGTGTGGGACCCCGTCACGCGGGCATTCGCGGTGATGCCCGGCCTGGTTCCGCTCAGCGTGAGGTCCCGCACCAGTGCGAGGCCGCCTCCCGCGAGGTCGATCACACCTGCGTCGTAGACGTAGGCCGCCGACGAGGTGACGCGGGTACCGGTGACACAGGCACCGAGCAACGCCACCTTCCGGTCGATGCGAATGCCGTCGGGGTACTCACCCAGAGCCAGCGCGAGGATACCGCCGGCCGCAGCCCTCACCGCCGCGCTGCCGAGGGGCAAAGGCCGGCTCCGGCTGCCATCATTCTCCGCCGCACCATCGGGTGCCACATAGACGATGGGGCCCGCGTAGCCCGGCGCGAGCTCGCGCAGCAACGCTTCGCTCGACCATCGCTCCGAGGCCGACGGGCAGGGTGTCCCCATCGGTCGACAGGCTGCATCACCAGGCAAGGCAATCGTCCCGTCTGGACAGTTCGTTGCCGTCGTCGGGGGCTCGCAGGTGGTGAAAGGGGCCATGCCTTCGGGGACTCCCGCGGCTGCGCTGCCTGGGCCAAATCCCGGCGCGGACTGCCAGCCCTCAGGACACTCCCAGTCCGTCAAGGTCGGCATCCGAGGCTCGCACGGCCCCGTTCCCGGAGCAA
>JBIIFW010000253.1:0-4312 GCA_044236985.1 Bradymonadia bacterium
GACCTCAACGGCGAGAATGTCGAGCCGCTCGACCGCCTCGAATACACCATCGCCTTCGGAGCCGGCACCGGCCCCGCGCTCACCAACGTGCTTGTGACGGATGCCCTCGACCGCCTCCTCACCGACGTCGTCGTCGGGCAGGGCGGAACCTTCGACGAGGCCACCCGCACCATCAGCTGGAGCGCTGCGACCACCTCGGCGCTCGGCCGCGTGAACACGGGAGCCTCCGTCGCGCTGACCTTCCAAGCTACCGTGGCCGCCAACGCGCCCGACGCAGCTCTGCTCCTCAACCAGGCGGTCCTCGCCTCCGTCGAGGTGCCGAGCGGAACGCTCTCCGACGACCCCAGCACGGAGGAGGCAGACGATGCCACCGCGGTGCTCATCGTCGCGCCCGCGACAACCGACCTCGGCGCTACGACCAAGGTTGCCACCGACCTCAACGGCGGCCTCCTCGAGCCTGGCGACCGGGTCGCCTACCTCGTCACCATCCCCAACGCGGGCCCGGGCCGCTCGGTGGGCGGATTGCTCATCGACCCCTCGCCTGAGTATGGCGCGCTTGTCGCCGGCTCGGTGCAGATCAACGGCGTTGCTGTCCCCGACGGTGCGGCGCTGCTCGCGACCGGCCTGCCGCTGCCGACAATCGAGCCCTCAGCCCAGGCCACCGTCGCCTTCGAGGTCACCGTCTCGCCCGATGCCCCCCGCGGCGGACTCCTCTCCAACAGCGCCCTCGTCAGCGACCGCACCGGCATCGTCTGGCGCTCCGACGACCCGGCCACGCCCGAGTTCGACGACCCGACCGACCTCGTCATCGGCGAAGGCGTCGACCTCTCGCGCACCATCAAGGCCTTCGAACTCCAAGATGCCGACGGCGACGGCCAGGCCGATGTGGGCGAGGTCGTCCGCTATGTGATCGGCCTCATCAACCGCGGTAACATCGCAGCGACCGATGTGGTCCTGAGCGACCTCCTGCCCGCCAACCTCGGCTACGTTGCCGGCAGCCTCAAGCTCGACACCGTCTCCGCGACCGATGCGGCCGACGGCGACTTCGGCAGCGTGGTCGATGCAGACCTCGTAGTTACTGTCGGGCGTCTCGAGGCCGGCGACACTCGTGCCATCGAGTTCGATGCAACCATCCTCGCCGGCCCCACCGTGGTGAACCAGGCGAGCATCAGCAGCGACCAGGTGCGGCTCCTCACCGACGACGACGGCAATCCAGCCAACGGCGTCTCCCCGACCGTTGTCATCGTTGGTGCACCGCTTCAGGATGGCGCCCTCCGCAAGACCGTCTCGGACGCCAACGGCGGCCTTGTCGAGCCCGGTGATACCCTCGTCTACACCATCAACTGGCGCGCCTCGGGCAGCAAGGTGCTCTCCGTCGCCGTCACCGACAGCCTTACTGGCCCCGCAGTCTACGGCGCTGTGCTCACCTCCGACGCAGACACCCTCGTCACGCTCGGTCTTCCTGCCAGCAGCATCACCTTCCCCGGGCTGCAGGCCCGCGAGGAGCGGACCGTCGTCTACGCTGTGCAGGTGGGTGCAGAGGCGCAGGTCGGCGACCTCATCTGCAACACGCTTGCTGCCACGGCCGTCACTGTGCCCGACCCTGTCTGCGTCACCGTCGGTGGCGAGATTGGCGTCGCCGCGGTCTCAGGAACCCTCTTCTACGAACCCGGTGAGACCGACGGCCTCTTCGGTGAAGGCGACGAAGCGCTGCCCGGCTATGTGGCCGAGCTCGAGCCCCGCGCCGGTGGTACGGGCGTGGTCCGTCGCGCCGTTGCGGATGCGGACGGCAAGTTCGACTTCGGCTCTGTGCCTGCCGGAAGCTACACGCTCGGTGTCTTCGGCGAGGGCGGCTCCGCTGCCGGCACGGGCCGCCTCGGCGACCGCGACCTCGACCTGGCCAATGGCGGCACCTCTGTCGAAGGTCTCGCCGCGTCGCCCACAGGTACCCTCTACGGTGCCAGGACGCTTGCGCCCTCCGTCGGCCAGCAGATCTTCCTCTACTACGCAGACGACGAACCCGACTCGCTCCTGGCCGGTCGCAAGATCGACCCCGCGCTGCTCGGCCACCCGTCGCAGCAGGGTCAGCGCGTTGGTGCGCGCGGCTTCTACCGCTTCGACCCGCCGCAGGGCCACCTCTACCGCATTGAGGTCGCGACCGCCGGGACGGGCACAGCCTTCCCCTCCGAGCTCTTCCCGCCCGTCCAGCAGGCCCTCGTTGTTCAGGCCCCCGTGCAGGTCGTGGCGGGCTCCGACCCGGCCACCCTCGACGACGCCTCGCGCAAGTATCACACGCTCCTCGACTGGCGCAGCGACGAGGGTGCGGTCACCCGCAACCACCTCCCGCTCGACCCCTCGGACAGCCGCATCGAGCTCACCAAGCGGGCCGACCGCGTCTCGGCCTATGTGGGCGGAATCGTCACCTACACCCTCCGCGTCATCAACCGCTCCAACACCGACATCACCTATGCCGCCGCGCTCCGTCAGGGCGGCGGTATCCTGCACGACACCCCGCCCGCCGGCTTCCGGCTCGTGGCACGCAGCCCCCACTGGACGCTCCGTCGCGCGGACGGCCGCGTGGTCGAGACCGCCGAGGCCAGCGTCACGGGCGAGCGGCTCCTCGACTTCGGTCGCAAGGCCTCCGACGGCCTCCAGGCCCCCTTCGATCTGCCCGCCGGCGGCGAGCTCGAACTCAAGTATCAGATGGTCATCGGCAGCTCCATCGAGCCCGGCCGCATCTACAAGAACGAGGCTGTCTTCCGCTCGGGCGACGGCGTGACAGCGCTCTCGAACAGCGACCGCGCCGAGCTCCGCATCGACTTCGACCCCGTCTTCGACCAGGGCGACCTGCTCGGCAAGGTCTTCTGCGACACCGACGGCGACGGACGCCAGCAGGAGGGTGAGTTCGGCATCTGGTCGGCCCGCCTCTTCCTCGACACCGGCAGCTATGTCGACGCCGACCGCGAGGGCCGCTTCCACTTCGGCGAGATCCTCCCCGGCCTCCACCTGGTCAAGCTCGACACCGCCACGCTCCCGCCCGGCAGCAGCCTGACCACCGACGAGCGCCGCCTCTTCAACGTTACCCGCGGCACGCCCAGCGTCGTCAACTTCGGCGTCACCTGCGCCGAGAACTTCGTCGGCCCCACCGCCATCGAGCCCGGCGAAGCCACCCGCGCCATGGCGGAGAAGATGGCCCAGGCCCGCTTCTTCGAGGTCGCTGCGACCACCAAGCCGCCTCGCGTCACCATCGACGGTCAGCCCCTCCCCACGCTCGACGCATCGCTCGCGCTCTCGCTCGGCCGCTCCCGCTCCGGACAGTCGGGCAGCAGCCGCGGCGACGGCGGCGCCACCATCGTCCGCTGGGACGACACCGTCATCGACACCGCCCTCAACTTCCGCCTCTCGAGCAGCAGCGAAGCCAACCGCTGGGTGCTTGAGGTCGTCGAGTTGGAGACCGGCCTCGTCGTCTGGCAGTCCTCCAAGGATGGCAAGCCGCCCGCGTCGCTCGACTGGGATGGCACCGATGGCAGCGGCAACACGCTCCTCGCGCCGCGCCGCGCCTACGAGGCCCGCTTCCGCGTCTTCGAGGGCAGCCGCCGCATGACCGAGGCCCCCGCGATGCCCTTCCTCGTCGCAGGTCAGTCCATCCGCTACCTGGTCGACCAGAAGTTCCAGGGCACCGTCTCCGCCAAGGGCCGGCTGCCCGAGGCCTTCCGCAAGATGGCCAAGGATCTCGCACCCCGCCTGCTCTCCACCGGGCCCAACCCCATCCGCGTCGAGGTCCATCTCGACGACGACCCGGACAAGGAAGACGAGCAGGCGCAGTCCACCGCGATGGCCCAGAACATCGTGAAGTACCTCACCACCGACCTCAAAATCCCCAAGGATCGGGTCACCTTCGAGGCCTTCGGCGCCAACAAGCCCATCTATCCCAACATCGGCGACCGCCCCCGCGAGATCAACCGGCGCATCATGCTCCGTGTCCGCGACCCCGCGCCCGCTGCCGTCGAGGTCTCGCTCCCCGCCCGTCCCGCGCCGGTCGCAGAGGTGCTCGTCAACCGCCGTTCGGTCGCCCGTGGCGCCGCCGCAGCCTTCACCGACAAGCTGCCCAAGCCGGTCGACGGCATCGTGGTGGTCACGCTCCGCGGAGACGACGGCTCTGTGCGCTCCTCCAGCGCCCGGGTCCGCGATGCCCTTGCCGCCTCCTCCATCGCGACACCCGCCTTCCCGAGCGTGCCGCTTGAGGTCGACATGACCGCCGGCCGCATCAAGCTCGGCTCCACCTCCGTCACCATCGACGGCCTTGGCCTCA
>JBIIFW010000030.1:0-15322 GCA_044236985.1 Bradymonadia bacterium
CTCCGCATCGCACGCAGCAGCCGCACGAAGTTTCGGCGGTCGTCATGCATCGCCAGCGGGCCGGCCGCTGCCAGCGCAGGATTCAAATCAGCACCGCTGCAGAAGAAGTCGCCGGCACCCGTCAGCACCACCGCGCCGACCGTCGTAGAACCCGACACACCCTCAAACGCCGCCACCAGCGCCCGCACCAACTCCGTCGACAGCGCGTTGCGACGCGCCGGCCGGTTCATCGTCAGCCACAGCACCCCGTCGCGCTCCTCAGACAGCAAAATCTCACTCGACATTCGACCTCTCAACGAGTTGTGGTGTAGCCTCTTGTGACCCTGTTTACGCCCGCAGTGCGCCTCATGTCCAACCCTTCGCCGACCGACCCCACGCTCCTCCCGCCGCCCCCCGAAACGGGCCCGCTCGTCCGCTACCAGATTCAGCTCCGCGAGCGCTCCGAGCCACTCGAAGACGCCATCGAAGGCGCACTCTGGGGCTGCGAAGACATCCTCGGCTTTGAGCGCATCGACCGCGAGTCGCAGACCCCCGAAGAGGTCGAACGCATCGGCGCCGTCGACGGCGTCGTCTGGCAGATCCACCTCGAACACGACGGCGAGCTGGACGAGCTCCGCGAGGCCTTCCGCGCCCGCTTCGATGAGGCCTGGCCCATCGTCGTTACCGCCATCCCCATCACCGACCACGGCTACCTCACAGCCTACCTCGCCTACTTCAAGCCCACCCAGATCTCGCCCCGCATCATCGTTCACCCGCCCTGGGACAGGCCGGTCGCGGAGGGCATGACCCTCGTCGAAATCGACCCCGGCATGGCCTTCGGGACAGGCACACACGAGACCACGCGGCTCTGCCTGCGCGGCATCGATGAGCTCCTCCTCGCCCACCCCATCCGCACCGTCCTCGACGTTGGCACCGGCTCCGGCATCCTCGCCATCGCAGCCGCCCGTCTTGGCGCCACCCACCTCATCGCCATCGACAACGACCCGATTGCCGTCACGGCAACGCGAGAGAATGTCGAGCGCAACGAGCTGGCCGTCCCCATCGTCGCCAGCACCAAGCCGCTCGACCAGTTCACCGACACCTTCGACCTCGTGGTCGCAAACATCCTCGCCACCGTCATCAAGCGGCTCAAGGTCGAGCTCTACCGCACCACCGCAGAGGGCGGCTTCTTGCTGCTCTCCGGCATCCTCGAGACCGAGCGCCGCTCCGTCGAAGAGACCTTCCTCGAGCTCGGCGCCACCCACCTACGCTCCGAGACCATGGGCGACTGGTGCTCCATCCTCCTGCAGAAGCCGGCCCCGTGAAGCCCGCAGCGCCGCTCCGACTCACGGTTGCCCCCGACCAAGTCGGGCCCGACAGCATCCGCCTCACGCGGGAGCAGACCCACTACGCCAGCCACGTCCGTAGGCTCCGCGCAGGCGCGCCGCTGCTGCTGCTCGGCCGCGACGGTGGCCAGTGGGAGGGCCGCCTATCACACGACGGGACCGAGGCGGTCGAGCTGACAGCCAGCTTCCCCGATCAGCCCACCTCGGGACGCCTCATCCTTGCCGCAGCCCTTCTCCGCGCCCACCGCTGGGAGTGGCTGCTCGAGAAGGCCGTGGAGGTGGGCGCAGACGAGATCCAGCCCCTGCTCCTCGAACACAACGTCGCCAAGCCCTCCGACCGCGAAGCCAGCAAGATCGACCGCTGGCAGCGCATCATCGAGGCCGCAGCAGCCCAGTGCGGAACCCGCCGCCTGCCCACCCTCGCACCGCCAGCCACCCTCGCCGACTGGCTCAAGCTCCGCCCCGAGGGCAGCTCCCTCCTCTTCTGCGACGAGACCTCGCCCCTCACCCCCTGGCCGGCGCTCGCAGAGACAACCTGCCTCGTCATCGGCCCCGAGGGCGGCCTCGCTCCATTCGAACGGGCTGCGCTCCTTGCCGCAGGCGGACGCGCCGTCGGGCTCGGACCCCGCATCCTCCGCGCTGAGTCAGCCGGCATGGCCTCCCTCGTCATCGCCCGTGCCCTCCTCGACGGCCGCGTCACCCATGGCGGCTGAGGAGCCGACCCACCGCCTCCGCAGGCTCGCGCTCGCCGCCGGCCAGATATTCCTCTGCCTCACCACCGCCGCCCCCCTCCTCTGGGTCGGTGCGCTCAAACCTCCGGCCGCATTCCGCCCCGACGCCGCGCTCCCACCGCTCGAACACTTCGCCCTCGCCCTCGCTACCGCTCCTCTCCACCTCTACCGCGACCTGCTGCTCGCCCTGCTGCCGGGCCACCTCGTCGCCGTCGCCCTCGCCGCCGCGGGCAGGTCGTTGCTGCCGCACTGGCTCGGACTCGAACTCTGCGACGCTGCTGACCGGCCCGCAGACAGCCTCGAACGCACGAAAGAGGCCGCCTTTCGACTGCTCACCCCAGCCACGCTCTGGCTGTTTTGGCTCCCGCTCCTCCTGCTCGGCTCCGGTCGCTCTCTTGCCGAGCGACTCTCCCGAACGCACTGGTCAAGGGGCTGATCGCGTCAACACGCTGCGTCAAATTGACGATTCTACGCCGAACCGCGTTGCAAATACTCTCCGCCACTGTTATCCGCCCTCTCAGAAGGTGTCTCGCCCATGAAGAAGATCGAAGCCATCATCCGTCCCTTCAAGCTCGACGAGGTCAAGGACGCCCTCGATCAGACCGACGTGCACGGCATGACCGTCTCTGAGGTCAAGGGCTACGGCCGCACCGGCGGCAAGGCCATGCTCTACCCCGGCGCCGAGTACGTCGTCGACTTCGTCCCCAAGCTCAAAATCGAGGTCGTCGTCCTCGACGACCAGGTCGACGCCGTCGTCGCAGCCATCCGAGAGGCCGCCTACACGGGCGACACAGGCGACGGAAAAATCTTCGTCCTCCATGTCGACGAGGCCGTTCGCATCCGCACCAACGAGCGCGGCCCCTCCGCCGTCAGCTAACCAGACCTCACAATCTTTCTCTCACCTGGGGTTCGCCCCGCACGCGCAAGGACAGAATCATGGCCACCGAGTTCAAGACGCCCAAGGATGTAGTGAAGTTCGCCAAGGACGAGGGGGTCGAGTTCATCGACCTCAAGTTCATGGACCTGCCCGGTACCTGGCAGCATGTCGGCATGCCCATCAGCCAGTTCGACGAGGCCTTCTTCGAGGACGGAAAGGGCTTCGACGGCTCCTCCATCCGCGGCTGGCGCTCCATCGAGTCCTCCGACATGCTCCTGCGCCCCGAGGTGAAGAGCGCACGCATCGACCCCTTCTACGACCGCAAGACGCTCTCGCTCATCTGCAACATCTTCGACCCCGTCACCGGCCAGTCCTACGAGCGCGACCCCCGCGCCGTCGCCCAGCGCGCCGAGGAGTACCTCAAGTCGACCGGCATCGCGACCACCTCCTTCTTCGGACCCGAGGCGGAGTTCTTCCTCTTCGACGACGTCCGATTCGAGTCCACCCAGAACGGCGCCTTCTACAAGGTCGACTCCGACGAAGGGAAGTGGAACTCCGGCCGCGATGAAGGCGGCAACCTCGGCTACAAGGCCCCCTACAAGGGCGGCTACTTCCCCGCGCCCCCCTACGACAAGGTCCGCAACATCCGCCAGGAGATGGTCGTAGAGATGGAGAAGCTCGGCATCGAGATCGAGACCGAGCACCACGAGGTCGCCACCGGCGGTCAGTGCGAAATCGACATGCGCTTCGACACCCTCGTCACCATGGCCGACAAGCTCCAGTGGTTTAAGTACTGCGTGAAGAACGTCGCCTTCCGCCACAACAAGACCGCAACCTTCATGCCCAAGCCCCTCTACGGAGACAACGGCTCGGGAATGCACATCCACGTCTCCCTCTGGCGCGACAACAAGCCCCTCTTCGCGGGCGACAAGTATGCCGGCCTCTCCGAGACCGCGCTCCACTTCATCGGCGGCATCCTCCATCACGGCGCCTCGCTCGTCGCACTCACCAACCCCACCACCAACAGCTTCCGCCGTCTGGTGCCCGGCTACGAGGCCCCCATCAGCCTCGCCTACTCCAGCCGCAACCGCTCGGCCGCCATCCGCATCCCCATGTACAACTCGAGCCCCAAGGCCAAGCGCATCGAGTTCCGTACGCCCGACCCCTCCTGCAACGCCTACCTCGCCTTCTCGGCCATCCTCCTTGCCGGCCTCGACGGCATCGAGAACCGCATCAACCCCGGCGAGCCGGCCGACAAGGACATCTACTCGCTCTCGCCTGAGGAGCGCGCCGGCATCCCCGGTACGCCCGGCTCGCTCGACGAGGCCCTCAAGGCGCTCGAGGCCGACCACGCCTACCTCCTCAAGGGCAACGTCTTCAGCCAGGACCTCATCGACGCCTGGATCTCCTACAAGTACGAGCGCGAAGTGCAGGTCAACCGCCTCCGCCCCACCCCGATGGAGTTCGAGCTCTACTACGACTGCTAGGTCGAAGGGCTCGCTCCACCACGCGCCGGCTCATCCCGGCGCGTTGCCGTTTTTGGAGCCTCCGACTCCGTTGACACCTGCACCTGCCCGCCGTAGCCAGCGGCCTCCCATTCGACGCGAGAATCCCCATGAGCGACACCATCCACCCCATCGTCATCATCGGCTCCGGCGCCGCAGGCCTCACCGCCGCCATCTACGCCGGTCGCGCCGACATGAAGCCCCTCCTCTTCGCCGGCATCCAGCCCGGCGGCCAGCTCACCATCACCACCGAAGTCGAGAACTACCCCGGCTTCGAGCATGGCATCATGGGCCCCGACCTCATGGATGTCATGACCAAGCAGGCCCAGCGCTTCGGCACTGAGATCCGCTACAGCATGGTCGAGAAGGTCGACTTCGCCTCCTCGCCCAAGAAACTCTTCCTCGATGACGACACCGTCGTCCTCGCCCACGCCGTCATCGTCGCCACGGGCGCCTCGGCCAAGTACCTCGGCCTCGAGTCCGAGCAGCACCTCTCAGGCTACGGCGTCAGCGCCTGCGCCACCTGCGACGGCTTCTTCTTCAAAGACCGCCCCATCGCCGTCGTCGGCGGCGGCGACACCGCCATGGAAGAGGCCTCCTACCTCGCCAAGATGTGCAGCGAGGTCGTCCTCATCCACCGCCGCGACAGCTTCCGCGCCTCGGCTGTGATGCAGGAGCGCGTCCTCAGCAACCCCAAGGTCAAGGTCCGGTGGAACAGCGAGGTCCTCGAAGTCCTCGGCACCCGAGAGACAGGCGTCTCGGGACTCAAGCTCCGTGACACGGTCACCGGTGAGCTCAGTGAGATGGCGACTCAGGGCCTCTTCCTCGCCATCGGCCACACCCCCAACACCAAGCCCTTCGCCGAGTGGCTCGACATGGACGAGTCGGGCTACCTCAACGTCGTGCCCGGCTCCACCCGCACGAAGATTCCCGGCGTCTTTGCCGCTGGTGACTGCGCCGACCACATCTACCGCCAGGCCATCACAGCAGCCGGTACCGGCTGCATGGCGGCACTCGATGCGGAGCGTTGGCTCGCCGACACAGGCCTCCACGCCTAACGCGGCCACAACATGCGTATCGACAGGGCCGAACAGTTCATCCTCATCGTCTCCGACGACCCAGCGGCAGCCCGGCTCGCGGAGCAGGCCGTCACCGCGCTCGACCGCGAGATCGTCGTTGCTCGGGCCATCGACTGGGCGCTCAGCACGATCGCGCGACAGTTCCCAGCGCTTGTTCTCATCGACCTCGAACTGCCCGCCGACGCACTCGATAGGCTCGCCGCCGCGCTCCAGACGCCCCCAGATGGCGAGCTCGCCATGCTGGCCGGCCTCTCCAACCGCTCCGTCCAACCACCTGCAGGCCTCGAGCTCGCGGAGCGGCTCGACAAGCCTCTGCAGCGCCACGCCGTCGCAGACTGTGCCACCCGGCTCCTCCGGCGTCGAAATGAGCTCAGGCGCTCAGCCCTGCTCGACGAACCGTCCGGGCTTCCCAACCGACGCGCCCTGCAGCTTGCATGGCAGACACGCAGCCATTCCCTCCAGCGGCTCGGTGAGCCCTTTGCCCTCGCCATGCTCGGCGCCCCCGGCCTCACAGCAAAGCTCGCCAACGCAACAGAGGAGCAGCAGGGCCTGCTCCTGCACCAACTCGGAGAGGCGCTCCGCGGGCTCCTCCGTCGCTCCGATGGCCTCTTCCGCGTCCACCGCGGCGAGCTCATCCTCCTGCTCGCCGGCTGCGATGAGGCCAGCGCCATCGTCCTGCTGCGCCGCATCCTCGAGCGCCTCGCTGAGGTCCCCTTCGCCTTGGGAGCCTCTGAGAGGAGCCCCATCCCGCTCGTAGCAGCCACGCTCACCGTCAACGAGCCACGCGACACCCGCGAGGTGATCGCCCAACTCGAGGCGCTCTTCCTCAAGGCGACGGCGCAGCCCGCTCGGACCATTGTCACGCCCGCGGCCGTCGTTGAAAACCAGCTCCCGCTGGTGGTCGTCATCGAGGCCGATCCGCTCCTACAAGAGTTCCTCACCTCGCTCCTCGAACGCGAGAACTTCCGCGTCCGCATCGCAGCCACGGGGGCCCAGATCGACGCCGCGCTTGCCCTCCCCGACCTGCGCGCTGTCATCCTCGAGAGCTCCCTGCCCGGCATCAATGGGCTCAGCATTCTTGCCCAGCTCCGCGCAGACAGACGCTACGACGAGACGCCCATCGTTGTGACCTCCGTCGCATCGCGTGACGACAGCGTCGTCAAAGCCTTCGAGGTTGGCGCCGATGACTTCCTCATCAAGCCCTATCTCCCCAACGACCTGCTCGCACGGCTACGGCGCTCCATGCGCCGCCGTAACACCCGCTAGCAGCAGGCGCCGGGCGCCACCGCAGCCCCAGCCGCTGGCTCCAGCGGGTTGGGCGTCCCGCACCCCGGGAAGATGCCAAAGTGGCGCTCAAAGGTACCGATGAAATCAAAGTAGGGGGCAAAGCGGGTGTCGTGGAGCATCCGCCAGGTATTGCCGCAGACCGGAAAAACCCGGCCGCGCTCCATCGCGTGGTGACCAACGAGGATAAAGCACTCCTCCTCGCCCAACGCCCCGCCGCGGTAGACCACAGCCTGACCGTAGTCCTCGCAGAGCGGCTCAAGTCCAGCGAGGGCAAACAACCGATAGGTCGCAGAATAGAACTTCGCCTGGCCGAGGGCTGCTTTGAGCTCGGGATCCAAAATCTCCAGGGGCCGGCTGGTCACCAGACGGGGGTCGCCGAAGCCGGCCGCTTTGGCCATCTGGAGAAAATCGTTCCAGTAGAGCGCGCCGCCCAGACACTCGCCGTAGAGAACCGGGTGGTTCCGCAAAGCCTCCGGCAGGCGACGGTCACAATAGACATCGGAGAAATACATCTCGCCGCCAGCCTTGAGCAGCCGTCGTGCCCCTGCAAAAACCGCCGGCTTATCGGGAGAGAGATTCACCACACAGTTCGACACCACCACATCAAGCTTCTCGATAAAGCCCTCGAGGAAGCGGGTATTGGCACGCGAAAAACCAAACTGCTCGCGGTGCCACTCCACATGGGCAGGCGCAACCGAGAGCTGCTCCGCCGTCATGTCCACCCCCACCACCTCGCCACGCTCGCCTACCAGCTGCGCCAGCAGGTAGACATCTCGGCCTGAACCCGAACCGATGTCGAGGACCCGGGCGCCGTCGAGAGCCGTAGGAACGACGAGGCCGCAGCCGTAGTATCGGCTCACCACCTCATCGTGGATGCGAGCGAGCAGCGGCTTGACGAACTCGGGCATGGCGTCGGGCGTGCAGCAGCCACTGGTCTTGAGGTCGGCGCTCGTCTGCAGCGTCTTGCCGTAGTACTCTTGAACGGTCGCGGTCACGTCAATGCTGCTCATCTGACTCTCTCTTGCGCGGCGATCGCTGCGCGGCGCTAAGCCTGCGCGGGATGCGGGTCAAACAGAGGACTGCAGTTTGGAGGCCTGAACAGGAGCCCAAAAACGAATCGGGCACCGTCAAACTTCGCCTGTGCGAATTTAGACAGTGCCCGACATTACATCAGCCAATTGCGTCTACTTTTGAATCACGGCCTCATCCAAACGGCCGGCCTCACGCATCAAACGGGCCCACGTCGGGGGGATTCCACGACCGGTCCAGGTCTGCTCTGCGTTCTCAGGGTTGCGATACTTCGGTGCAACCTTGCCGCCCTTCGACTTCGGAGCGAAGGCAGGCTTGACGCCTTTCGCAGTCGCTTTGGCGCCCTTTGCATCCTTTGAACCCTTTTCCGGCGCGCCAGCAGTCGCGCCAGCAGCCGCCAAAGCCTTGACCACCTGCGCCGCGGTCAGACCGGAATCCTTCATGACCGTGAGAATCTTCTTGATGGCTCGGTCAGTGCTCTGCGCAAGCAATGACTGCTCCTTCTTCTCCAGCGCTTCCCGGTCACGCCGAATCTTCGCGATCCGTGCCTCAATCGTAATCCGTGCCATCTCTGCTTCCTTGGTTCGAGGTTTCGTCCGAGAACGCTCGGACCCATCATTCAAATGTTACCCAAAGTATTCCACCCTGTCGAGCGGATTTTGCGCGAAGACCGACATCCCAATGTCGCACACTCGGCCTCGCTCGCGCCCCGCAGTCCGGAAGGTCTGCACGCTCAATAACCCATCCGAGGGCCCGTCCATTCCCGCTTCTCTCCGGCCCATCGCCAAAGACTCCTCGCAGGCAGCCTGCCCCTCTGCTAACCGTTGCTGGCGGTCCCTCGGATTGCGCGCTACCTGTCCGGATCATGTCTGTGAAGATAAAGAATCGCACGATCGCCGGCTGGGCTACAGGCCTCTCGCTCTGCGTCTGGGCACTACCGCATGCCTCGCCGAGCGCAGCAGAACCCGCTTTGGGTTTGGAGGCGACCGATGGCTCAGCCGCCGATGGCTCAGCCGCCGAGGGCTCCGCGGCCGATGGCTCAGCTGCCGACCCGACGCCGGGCACGCCCGAGATTGCGACCCCCTCTGTTGCACGGCTCATCACCGAGGCTGAGCAGGCGTTTGCCGCGGGCAATCTCCGACAGGCGCTCGAGGCCGCGCGGCTCGCGCGGCGCTTCGTCCCCGGCGATGTCGACGTCGCCATCACCTACGCCAAGATTCAGGCCGCTGCAGGCAACCTCGACGACGCCCTGCAGACGCTCCGCTCCTTCGGACCCGCCTATCCAAACTACGGCGAACTCAGATGCGCCACCGCCCGCATCCTGCTCTGGATGGGGAGGCGCGACGAGGCCAATGCGGAGGCACGGGCCGCCGCAGACAGTGGTAGCGATCAGGCCGAAGCCACCCGCCTCCTCGCAGAGATCGCCTTCCAGTCGGGTGACCTCGATACCGCCATCGAAGGCTACGAGGCCTATCTCGCAGCAGCACCAGAAGATGGTGCGGCCCGCACCCGGTTCTTCCAGGTCCTCTTCGAGAACGACGAGATGGCCCGGCTCTCCGAGGAGCTCGATGGCCTGCCTCCGCAATCCGACGACCCGCAGCGAGCCTCCATGCGCGCCCTGCTCGCGCGCCGGTTCATGCCGATTCGTGTCGACGGAGCCGCCACCTACACCTCCGTAGACACCTCTGGCCAGGGCAACGCCGACTGGCAGAGCCTTCAACTGGCTGCCGAGTATCGGGGCAAAAGGTTTGCCGAAGGGCTCGGCTTTGTGCTCGACACCCGCCGTTTCGGGACACGCCGCGTCGACTTCGCCATCGAGCCCTCACTCCGCTACTTCCCAACCAGTTTTTTCAACACCAGGCTGGCGCTCGCCATCGCTCCCAACCCTGAGTTTATGCCCACCTGGGCCCTCTCGTGGGACAACAGCTTCGACATCGGCGAACGGGTCGGCCTTGGCGCGGCCTACCGCATCTCCTCCTACGACCTCCCCGCTTCGGGAAGCGCATCGGCCACCACACCGACCGTGCAGCTTCTCGCCCCCTTCGTCGCGTTCCGGTTCGACGGGTTCCTCTTCGAGCCCGGCGTGACGGCCGTCTTCGGCGACGTCGCCGCACCCCCGCTCCTCACCTATCAGGCGAAGGGTACACTCCTCATCTCGGATGAAAAGCGCCTGGATGCCTGGCTGCTCTACGGGACAGAACCCTTCGACCAGTCGCAGGACCCGGCACTCCTCCGCGCCGGCTCGCCACAGGTCGGGGCCTACCTCGGCTACACATTCCCCATCTCCCACCTCTCCACCGTAAAGCTCAGCTACGCCGTCACCGCGCCGTCAGACACCGAGGCCGACCGCGCCTCCCGCGTCCGACATGCCCTCACGCTCGGCTTCACCCGTCGCTTCGGTCGCGCCGCGCCTCAGGTGGCAGCCCGATGAACACCTTCGACCTGCTCCTCACCGACCCGCTCTACCGGCTCTTCGTCCGGCTCATCAGCCTGCAGTTCGTCGCGCTCATTGCGGTGCTGGCCACCGTCGTCCTGATCCGCCTCCGGCGTATCCGGCAGCGGCGCGAACGGTTGGCCGCCAATCGGAGCATCGCGCCGGTCCTCGTGCGCTACCTTAGCGACGAGATTCCGCTCTCCGAGGTCATCAAGACCCTCAAGCCACTCCGCAAGGATGATGCCGCGGAGCTGCTTGAGGCCTACGCCTCATCTATCGCGAGCAGGCTCCAGGAAGACCTCGTCGCCCTCTACCGGGGACTGGGCCTCATCGAATTCGCTGTCCGCCGCAGCAACTCCTTGATCTGGTGGCGGCGACTGGAGGCCGTCCGCATCCTCGGCATGCTCGAGGGCAAGGTTGAGCCCCAGATCCTCTTCGACAGACTCCGTGACCCGATCCCCGCCGTCCGACTTGCTGCCGCTCGTGGCCTTGGCCGCTCCGCCGATCCACGCGCTGTCGACCCGCTGCTTGCCTCGCTTGCGACGCCAGCAGGCATCTCGCGCCCGCAGATCGCAGCCATCCTCGTCGACCTCGGCTCATCCGCCCATCCCCGCCTGCGCGCCCTGCTCCGCAAGCCGCCACAGACGCGCGCAGAGGCGCGGCTCTATGCCACCATCCTCGAGGTACTCGCCCTGTCGGGCGATACCCGTTCTGCCCCCTACATTCAGTATGCGCTGACGGATCAGGACCACGAGATCCGCATCGCAGCCTTCCGCGCGGCGGGCATTCTCCGGCTCACCCTTGCGCCCGATGACATCATCATGGGCCTCGAGGATGACCGCTGGGAGGTTCGCGCCCAGGCCGCCAGAACCGCGGGCCGCGTCGGCCTCAAGGAGTTGGTCTCGCACCTCGCAACGCGGCTCTCGGATACCAGCTGGTGGGTTCGTCTCAACGCAGCCTCCGCGCTCCGAGACCTGGGCGATTCCGGCCTCGCAGAGTTGGCGCGCATCGCATCTGACAGCAACGACCCCTTCGCCCGCGACATGGCCCAGCGTATCCTCACCGAAGACCCGCACACGGGCTCCAACTATCTCCTCGGGCGGGGGGCCACGATGCTCAACCCGGTCATTACCCCGCTGCCCGGCGCACCTGCGCCACTTCCCCGCTCGGGCATCGAGAACTTCTGGGAAGACGAACTCCGCGGCGGCTCCATCCTCGCCGAGCAGCTTCCCGACGTCGGCTTCGACGAACCGGAGCCGCTGCCACCGCTGAGCTTCGACGAGCAGGTTACCCTCTTCGACGAACTGCCGCCGCTGTCGGGCAGCGACGGCGACCTTCAGACCGTTGCGCCCGACCAGCTCCCTCCGCTGGCCTTCGAGTTCGACATCGACGACGACAACTTTTCGGCGGCAACGGTCCGCGACCTTGAATCCAACCGCTAACACACCCGGCAGACGACACTTTGGATCGCATTATCTACCTCATCGACTGGGTCTTCCTCTTCTTCTTTGTGGGGTTGAACACCAGCTACCTGATCCTCTTCGGGCTCTCGCTCGCCGAGATTTTCCTGCGCGCACGCAGGCGCATCTCCGCAGACCTCGACGGCTCGCTGCGCAGCTACCACACCCACCCGGTCAGCATCATCGCGCCCGCCTTCAACGAGCGACTCACCATCGAAGGCTCCGTCCGCGCCCTCCTCGCGCTCCGCTATCCTGAGTTCGAGGTCGTCGTCGTGAACGACGGCTCCACCGATCGCACCACGCAGGTGATGATCGAGGCCTTCGACATGTATGAGGTCCACCCCATCTATCAGGCGGTCATTCCAACCCGGCCTGTCGTCGCCATCTACAAGTCCTACAAAGAGCCCAAACTTACCCTCATCGACAAGGTCAACGGCGGCAAAGCCGACGCACTCAACTGCGGCATCAACGCGGCACGCTTCCCCCTCTTCTGCAGCATCGACGCAGATACCCTCATCAGCCCCGACGCCCTCCTCCGGCTCGCGCTCCCCTTCATCGACGACCCCGCCCGCACCATCGCAACCGGAGGCACAGTCCGGGTGGCGAACGGCTGCACCATCCGCAGCGGCCAGGTCGAGGCCATCGGCATGCCCGAGAAGCCCGTGCCCGCCTTCCAGGTGGTCGAGTATCTCCGCGCCTTCCTCTTCGGGCGGGTCGGCTGGAATCTGCTGGGCGGAACGCTGATCATCTCCGGTGCCTTCGGACTCTTCTCGCGCGACGCCGTGCTCAAGGTGCAGGGCTACCGCCACGATACCGTCGGCGAAGACATGGAGCTGGTCGTCCGGCTCCACCGCCAGATGCGCGAAGACCATGTGCCCTACCGCATCGTCTTCGTCTGGGACTCCACCTGTTACACCGAGGTCCCCGAGACCTTGGAGCAGCTCGGGCGGCAGCGCGACCGCTGGCACCGCGGCCTCATCGACTCCATCTGGCGCCATCGCACCATGTTCCTGAACCCCCGCTACGGCGTGGTCGGCATGGTCATCTTCCCCTTCTTCGCCATCTTCGAGATGCTCGGTCCCATCATCGAACTCGTCGGACTCGTGACGGTCTCGATCAGCTATCTGCTGGGGATTGTCGACACCTCCTTCATGCTCCTCTTTCTCACCGTCTCGCTCTTCTTCGGTGTATTGCTCAGCGTCGCGACCCTGGCACTGGAGGAGATCTCCTTCTCGGTCTACCCCAACTGGCGCGACCTGCTCCGAATGACGATGTTCGGCATCATTGAGAACTTCGGCTACCGCCAGCTCACGCTCTATTGGCGGCTCCGCGGCATGGTGAACTACTTTCGAGGCGTTCAGGCATGGGGCGCGATGTCCCGGCGCGGGTTTGGTGGCTCATGAGCCTTCGCGACGTCTACCGTGTGCTGCTGCTGCTGGCGATCGCCACTGCGCCCGTCTGGGTCTCGTTCCTGATCTGGCAGTTCACCCCGTGGAAGCAGACCAAGATCGCCCTGGTCGACTACACCGTCCCCTTCGAGTCTGCGCGCGAGCACCGAGGCGCCATCTGGCTCCTCAACCACGAGAAGTACCCGCCCCCCGCAGGTGAGCGCTGGCTGCCCGTCACCTCGCATGCCGGTTACGACCCGACCAAGCGGGAGACCCAATCACCGATCGCGTCGCTCGACCTCTCCGGCAAGGAATGGCTCTTTGTGACCGACTCCTACGGAGTCTATGCCGACGACCTCCTCGGCATCCCGACGGAGACCGCTCACATGGACTTGTCCAAGAAGATTTTCGGCGGTATCTCCAACGACGATGCCCGCGCCATCGCCGACTTCGCCGGCAAGGGCCATCACCTCTACCTCGAGTACAATTGCCTCGAGGAGCCAACGCAGCCGGAGGCCCGAGCCGTTGTAGAAGAGCTCTTGGGCGTCCATTGGACAGGCTGGACCGGCCGGAGCTTCCTCAACCTCTACGATACGGCAGATGTCCCCCACTGGCTGCCGCGGCTCTACCGCCAGCAGTATGGCAACGACAACATGCCCGAGGGCCCAACGCTCGCCTTCATCCACCGCAATGGTCGCCTGCTCCTCATCTCCAACCCCGATGCACCTCGGGTAGCGCCGCGCGTTGTGCTCACCGCCGAGGGCGAAAGCCGGCTCCCCGGCACGTCGAGCGGCGCGAACTACTACTACTGGTTCCCCGTGCTCGAGGCGCTGCCCGGTACCGAGGTCCTGGCGGAGTTCGCACTGCCCAACCTGCCGGCCATGCCGGTGCTTCTCCGCGAGATGAATGTCTCCGAGCGCATCCCGCTGCTCACCCGCAAGGTAATCCTCGGCTCGCACCGCATCTACATGGCGGCCGACCTATCAGACGTCGATTTTGAGCCGGGCAGCTACCGGTTTGCGGGGCTCCCTTGGCTCCGTTCCATCACCGAGCGACGCCGAGATGCCTTCACCTCGCAGAACACCTATTGGCAGTTCTACGTTCCAGCCGTTACGCGGCTGTTGCGCGCCCCGACGCGCTGAGACCCAATCCCCCTGTCGGCACGATGTCACGAGACCAGCTTCACGACGACACACCGCTCCGCGGCTTCGATGACCTCACCGCCTTCTTTGCGCGCGGGAGCAAGGGGGCTGCACGGCTGGGAGTTGGAACGGAGCACGAGAAGTTCGGCTTTGACCAGGCCACCCTCTCGCCGCTTCGCTTTGAGGGCGCCCAGGGCATCGAGGCGCTGCTCCGACAGCTCTCTGACCGATACGGCTGGGGCCCCATCTATGACGGCGACGCCCTTATCGCGCTGGAGAAGAACGGGGCTGCCATCACCTTGGAGCCTGGTGGCCAGCTCGAACTCTCCGGCAGGATTGTCTCACGCATCGAGGAGACCGAGGCCGAACTCCGCAGCCACCTTTCGGAGGTCGCCGAACTGGGTGGCCGCCTCGGGCAGCGCTGGACACTCTTTGGCATGCACCCCTGGCACGACACAGCCGACGTAGGCTGGGTGCCCAAGTCACGCTACGGCGTGATGCGAGACTACATGGGCAAGCAGGGCCGGCTCGCCCACTGGATGATGAAGATGACCTGCACCGTGCAGGCCAACTTTGACTACCGAACCGAGGACGACGCGATGGAGATGCTCCGCCTCTCCTGCACGCTCAATCCGCTCGTGACAGCACTCTTTGCCTGCAGCCCCTACAAGTTGGGGGTCGCAACGCATGAGGTGTCGAGCCGCATGGCCGTCTGGCAGGAGACCGATCCGCGTCGCTGTGGCACACCGCCGGCGCTGCTCTCGCCCGAGGCCCGCTTCGGCGACTATGCCGAGTGGCTGCTCGACGTCCCCATGCTCTTCGTGCGCCGCGAGGGCCGCTACATCGACTGGACCGGCCGCTCCTTCCGGCGCCACCTCGCGGGCGAGTATGAGCTCTCGCCGACGCTGGGGGACTGGGAGTTGCACCTCTCGACCGCCTTCCCCGACGTGCGGATGAAGAGCTACATCGAGACCCGCACGGCAGACTGCGCGCCCCTGCCCTGGCTGCTGGCCCTTCCGGCGCTCTGGAAGGGGCTGTTCTATGCGCAAAATGCCCGCCGCAACG
>JBIIFW010000254.1:0-4292 GCA_044236985.1 Bradymonadia bacterium
GAAGCTGATGGAGAAGCGCATCTTCCCCTGCCTCGACCTCCCCAAGTCGGGTACCCGCCGCGAGGAGCTCCTGCAGCCCCCCGAGGTCCTCAGCCGCATCTACATCCTGCGGCAGCACTTCCTCGCGCAGCTCAACGCCGTCGAGGCCATGACCTTCGTCCACGACCAGCTCGTGCGGACCAAGTCGAACGCCGAGTTCCTCGCCTCGATGAACCGCTAGGGAAGCAGCGGCAGCCCGGGACCGTCGAGCACCACCCGGTAGACCATCGGCCCAAAGAGCGCCGTGATGTAGAGCGAGCAGGGATCAAACCCGGCCCCCGCCCCAAATGCCATGCTTGCCGGCGCGTTGATGCCCGTGATCACGTCGCGCTTCTCCCCCGTCGCGGGATCAACGCGGACCAGCTTCGACTGCAGGTTGGCAGCCACATAGACCCGCCCCTTCGCATCGATGACGATGCCGTCGGGTGTGCTCCGCGGCCCCATCTCGGCGATGACCGTGGCAGAGCTCGCGACGGGGAGTCCATCGCTGCCCACATCGAAGCGGGTGAGCTGGCCGCGGGTCGTGAAGGTGGAGTTCACGTAGATGCTCCGGTGGTCGGGGCTGTAGCCGAGTCCGTTGGGGGAGGGCACCGCTGCCTCGAGCAGCCGGGTCTCGCCGGCCGCCGTGACGAGCTGGAGCTTGGCCGATAGGTTGTCGGCCACGATGAAGTCGCCGCTGTCGAGCCGCATCACGGCGTTGCCGCTCTCGATGGTCGTGGAGAGCTCGGTCACCTGGCCACTGCCCTCCACCAAGGTGAGGCCTCCATCGACGAGCGTCGGCGGGTAGGACTCTCCCTGTCGCGCCACCACAACGCCCGTTGGGGTGGGTGCGAGACCGAGCGCCTGCGGGAGTTCGACGACCCGCGTGGGCGCGCCATCGGCGGTGAAGCGCCAGAGCGCGTTGTCTGCGGTCACATAGAGGAGTCCGTCGGGCCCGAAGGCGATGCCTTCGCTCCGCGCGAAGCCCGTGTAGAAGACCTCGATGGTGCCGGGAGCGTCGCCGCGGCAGGCAGGGTCTGGCACCTCGAAGAGCGGTGCCGGCGGACTGGTATCTTCCGTTGTATCCGCGCTGCCGGAGCCGTCGACCTCCTCCGCCGTATCTGCGCTGCCTGAGCCGTCCGACTCCTCCACGGTGTCGGCACCTTGCGACCCAGCCGTTCCAGAATCGGAGCAGGCAGCGGCCTGCAGCAGGAGACAGGGGAGCACAGCGGCGAGGGTCAACTGCTTCATGGGGATGCCTTCGTTGGTTGGGTGTCGCGAAGTCTATGCACGATCGACACCTGAACTTCAATCTGAGGTGCGAAGAGTGCCGACTTGTCACCTCGACGGACATCGATGCGCGTCGCTCTCACAACCACCTTCTCGCCTTGGGATGCCCGCGCCGGCGTAGCGCAGTTTGGTACCCGCGACCTCGCCGACGCCCTCCACCGGCGCGGCGTCGACGTCTCGGTTGTTCTTACCATGGATGGCTATGTCGAGCCCCGCACCGATCTGGAGGTGCCCTACACGGTACGATGGGCCTCGGTGCTCCGCGCGGTGCGTCGCCGCGGCGCAGCTGCCATGTCGGAGCATGCGGCCCCTGTCGCCTGGGCGCTCCGCGAACTCGATCAGGAGGGCCGCATCGATCTGGTGCATGGCCAGGGCGAAGAGATGGCGCTCGTAGCCGACGCCCTCCCGCAGGCGCGACGGGTCGTCTCGGCCCATGCCCTCGAGCGCAACAGTCAGGGCCGGGGGAAGCCCTCCGCAGAGACCGGGCCCTGCATTGCCTCTACTCGGCTGGCGCTCGAGCTCGCCCACGCGGTCGTCGTCTCGGGTGCCCGCGACCTGCGGGCCTCCATGGCCGCACCGCTGGTAGACTGGGAGAGACTGGTGGCCGTCGAGCGCGGGCTCCCGAGACGCTTCTTTGCTGCAGAGGGCCTCTTCGCCGCCGGCGCGCCCACCCACCTCCTCGTGGTCGGCGGCAACGGCGAAGACGACGAGGCGAGGCACCTCCTTGCTGGCCTCCAATGGCTCCCCGAGGACAGCTATCTGCCCGTCTGTTGGATGGGCGACTTTGGTACGGGCCGCAGGGTCAGGCCGCCGTCCCATCTGCGCCTGCCCCCGGGCGTGGAGTGCATCGGCACGGCCGACGAGCGCTCACTGCAGCGGTTGGTCGGTCGCGCTGCAGAGGTCATCATCCTCGACGACAGCCCGCGGTCGAGTGAGCTCCTCCGCATCGCCATCGCCATGGGCAAGCGCATCACCACCTGCGAGCAGGCCCCTCGCTCGCTCGTCTCCGACCTCGAACCCCTTGCCCTGCGCAGCCTGCCAACCGACGAAGCGGGATACGCCGAGCTCCTGCGCGCAGCGAGCCATGCGGGCAGTCTGCGGGCACCCGAGGCGGCGCAGCTCCGTGAGTTCGCCCGCCTGCACTTCTCCTGGGACGCCGTGGCGGAGCGCCACATCGAACTCTACGAGAGGCTCTGCAGGTCCGGAGAAGAGACCGCCTCGGCCGTGCCTGAGTCAGACTGAGGGGCATCGAACCGGGAGCTGTTCTTGGAGTGGAGCCCATACCGCTGCAGGCCGGTCGCGCACATGACCCCGTAGGCGGCGCGGAAGTAGCGGTTGCGCTTCTGGCGGGCCACCACCTCCTTGGGGCCGAAGGTGCGAAGGATCGACTCGTCCGCATCGCCGGTCTGGTTGAAGACCCGCAAGACCATGGGCCAGGCCGCGGCCTCGTACAACCGGTCGGTGATGCGGGCCTGCGGCTTGACCTCGAGGTAGAGCGGCGGCTGAAGCCGCAGCACCTCCTGCGGTGGCTCATCGGGCGGGTGACTGGCAAGCGCTGTTACCCAGGCAGCGCCCGGTGCGGCGGCAACGATGCCGGCGCCAAGCCGCCGCACGAGCCAGCGCCGGTTGAGCCACCGAAACGAAGAGAACCGCTCGAGCTCGGGCTGCAAGGTTGTTGGGCAGAGCATCCACAGCAGGCGTGTGGCCAGCGCTGCAAGCCCGCTGCCCCACGCGGCGAAGAGTCCGCGCTCTCCGTCCACCGCTGCCACTGCAGGCACAAACTCCTCCGACAGCGCGCCGGACGAGGCCAGCAGGGTGTGAACCGGAGCCGTGATGAGCGTCCCGAAGTCGATCAGCAGACCGCCTCGCTCCTGCAGAAGCGCTAGGCCTGCCTGGCGCGCCGTCGTCCCCGATGGGAGCCGGTCATGGTGTTCGATCGTGACGCGGCTGCGGCGGCGCACCGCCCGGAAGTGGGGCGAGGTATCGGGGGTCTCGCCGAAGAGGTGAAGCTGAACCTCAAAGTCCGGCGCATTGATGAGCAGGCTCTCAATGGCCAGCCGCGCGTAGAAGGGGAAGCCCTCCCGGGTCCAGACAAACAGGGCGCGATGGGGCAGCGAGTTCTCTGTCTGCTGCGTCTGCCGGAGGGGCTCTGCCATGAGGTTTCGCTCCCGCGCCGGCCGGTGGGCCAACTTTGGAGGTGGCTTAGAGTCGGTAGGTCAGCTGCGCCACAAAGGAGTCGTCATCCACCTCGCGGCTGGCCGGAAGGGCGAAATCCAGCGTGGGGTCCGGGACCGATTTGGCCCAGTTCTCCAGCTCGGTGCGGCGTACATAGTTGAGCTGAAGCTTGAAGTCGTGGCCGGCGAAGTAGATGTTGGCGCCGGTCGTCAGGATCGACCGGGCCTGCGTGGCCTGACCACTGGGGCTGGCGTAGCCGCTACCGGCTACCTGAGAGCGTATGCCAGCCGCTTCATCAGGGTTGGCGGCGGCCTTAGGGTCGAACCACTCGTAGCGGGCGGCGAGCTCGAGGTGCTCTTCCGTCCACCGGCCCGGCACAAAGGCGCCTGCGGCCACGGCCCAGCCGAGCCCTGAGTAGTCGATGTCGACATCGGCTGTGAAGGTGCGCTCCACGTAGAGCGACTCGGCGAGCAGCGACATGCCGCCATAGAGCAGATTGAGGTCGGCACCGGCCCGGATCTGCTCGTAGTCTTGGTTTGCATTGATCTCGGTGGTCGCACCGAGTCCGAGCGCTGCGTGGAGCTGGTTGCGCTCACCGATGGGGCGGAGGTCTCCTTCGTAGAGCTTCTTGAGCTTGCCCGTCGGCTGAAGCACGAGCCGGGCCGTGTAGAGGAACTCCTCGTCGATGTTGTTGATGGCGGAGCGCTCGGCCTCCTGTTCGCCGTTGAAGGCGCCAATCTCGAGCGAGGCAAACTCGGCAATACCGCCGAGATCGAGCGTCTGCCTCAGGGCCGCGCCGAGCTGGCGAC
>JBIIFW010000255.1:0-4278 GCA_044236985.1 Bradymonadia bacterium
CCTGTCGCACACCGCGCTCGCGCAGATTGTGGTGGCGACCATCGACTGGGCCGCGGCCGAGAACGGCCGTTCGGGTTCGGCGCTCTTCGGTCACCTAGACCTCGACAAGATCGGGGTCACAGGCCACTCGCGCGGCGGCAAGCAGAGCATCTACGCCGCCATCCTCGACCCGCGCATCAAGGCGGTCTTCGGCATCGATCCTGTCGACTCCGGCCCGCCCGTGGGGGGCAACGACCCCGTCGCCTTCCCCAGCATCACCCCCGAGCGCATGGGCGAACTGACCGTTCCCTTCGCTGCCATCGGCGCCGGCCGCGGCGGCGAGACCACCTTCTTCGGGCTCGGGCCCGCCTGCGCGCCCGCTGCCGACAACTATGCGGCCTACTTCGACGCCGCGGGGGCGCCGGCCTTCGAGTATCTTGTGACCGATGCGGGCCATCTCGACTTCGTCGACGACTGCGGCTTCCTCTGCACCACTTGCGGTCAGGGGGCCGATGCGAGCGTGGGTCGCAACTTCGCGGCGCAGACGGCCGTGGCCTTCTTCAAGGTCTTCCTCGCAGCGGATGAGAGCTACCGTCCCTGGGTGGACGGCGCGCCGATTGCGGCGCTGGCCCCGGCAATCACCATCCGCCAGCGCTAGTCGGCAGGCGAACTACTTGGGCGGAGCCGGTGCGATGCTCGGCGTCGCCGCGGAAGGTGCGCGGTCGCTCGCCTCGCCTGTGCCGCCCGTCGGAGGTCGGAAGTAGACGCTCGTGTTGATGCCCGAGCGAATCAGGACATTCTTGGTCTCCGACATGGCGCCATCGTCGAACTGCACCTGAACGGTATGTTGTCCGGCCGGCAGCTCGATGCGCCGAGCAGGGGTCTTTTGCTCGGATGGGGCGCCATCGATCACGACAGTCCCGCGCGGCGTGGAGGCTACGCCGAGGAAGCCCGTGAGTGTCTCTGCCGAGCCCTCCGCTGCAGGCGCTGTCTCAGCCGGCTCTGTCTTGGCTTGCGGCTTGGGTGGCGCTGCGGCCACCGCACCCATGTTCTCCAGATCGACGACCAGGACCCGGGTCTCGCCCTCGTTGAGGTTGAGGTTGAAGGTGCGCCGCTTCTCGGGCGAGGTGGAGACGACGAGCCGGAAGGTCACATTGGCAGGAACAATCATGCCCTGCTGATCGCCGAAGATATACTCGTAGGGATAGGAGGTCTTGCCGATCTCAATCTCGGTCGCATCGAAATTGGTGATGATGATGAGGCGGGCCTGGCCCTGTCCGCGCCGCGCAGCGCGCGGCTTGGCCTCGAGCGGGCTGGGCGCAACGGGTACCGCCAGGCTCACAAGCAGCAGGGCGAGCGAGAGCCGAGCGGCACGGGCGGCGAGGCGGGCGAGAGGGTTGCGATACACGCGCTGGCTCCAAGGAGAGATGATGCGAGCGCCGTAGCCGCTCACCCCGCTACGAGCAACGAAGCGCCGGCCTAGCGGTCGAACAGCTTGGGGTCGTCGTTCAGGAGCTTGCCCATGAGCCCGCCCATCACGGCGTGCGCCACCATGAGCGCGGCACCGGCCACCAGCCCGCCGAGCACCTGAAGCAGCGGCAGGGAGACCGTGCCAACCGCTTCGGTGAGACCGGCAAAGACGACAAAGAGCGCGACCGCTCCAAGGAAGACAACGAGGATGTAGTGCGACAGCACCGAGACGATGCGACCAATCACGGTGCCGAACGAAAAGACCTTGGTCGGCGCCCCCGACTTGACCGCGTAGGCGAGCGCCATGGGCCAGTAGGCGAAGGGAGCACCGAGGACGAAGGTGGTCATGATGGTCATCATCGGGTTATCCCGCACGGCATCGGCCTTGGTCGAAAGCCAACCGAGACTGGCGCCGCCAAGCAGCATCGCGCAGACCACGAGCGGGGTCGCGTTGAGCAGGAACGGGACCATGCCCGTAACGGCGGGCGGAGCATCTACATCCTTCTCTCCCTCCAGCGTGGCCCGCATGCAGGCCGCGAAGATGCCAAAGGCAAAGGCGACCGTTCCCAACATACCGATGAGCATGAGCGGGAGCCCCGCAAAGGGCATCACATGGCCGACGCCCACGCCTAGGTAGCCGATCAGCCCGAAGAGCGCCCCGAAGCCCACCCAGGCATAGCCCGATGGTTGGAGCGGAAGCGTGAGGCAGTAGCCGATGCTCTCGTTGAAGCTCTTGTCTGCGAGCGGTCCTCTGCGAACAGCGGCTTTAGGCTGAGGGGCGGGGCGCCGCCCGCTCGTCGCCTCCGCGCCCGACTCGGCAGGCGTGAGCGAAAGCGCGGGGCGGACGGCCGCAGCGGCACCCGAAAGCTCTCGCCGGCCTGCTGCCGCCAACTCGACCCTGGGCAGGCCAGGCGCGGGCTCGTTCGTCGCGCCGTAGGAGCCGCTGAAGACATCGAGTGCGCCGCCGAGCCCGGGGAGGCGGGAGGCATCGTTGGGGTCGCCGGTAGGCACTACCGCGACGGAGCCCGTGGCCCGGCCGACCACGCCACCCAACGCACCGTCGACCGCAGGGAGGTTGGCACTCGGCGAAAGGAGCGCCAGCGCGCTGCCGGAGCCGCGCGACCAGGGATGGCGGGCAGCGGCGGCCGTGGCGACAGGTGCTGCGCCGGCTGGTGCGGGGGCGCGTTCGGGCTCGATGGCACCGGTGCTCATGCTGACGCCGAGCGGGTCGAGGGCGAAGTCGAGCGGGTCGCCGAAAAGGATCTCATCGCCTGTACCACGGCCGGCCTCGGGCGAGCCTCCGAAGAGCGACGCTGCCATCTCATCTACCGCGTCGAGCGAGGCGTAGGCAGCGACGGGCGGGGCAGTCACCGGCGGCGGCTCCGTGAAGTAGGCGGCGATGGAGGGCGACTGGGGAACCGAGCCCGTCTCGATCACCAGCCTGCGGCCGGGCGCGGCGACGAGCATGGGCGCCGGCAGAGGCTCGGGATCCGCGCGCAGTGGCTTGGTTTCGGGGCTCTGTGCAGCAGGCTGCCAGGCGCCGAGTGGCTGGTCGAAGCCGGCGTCGGCCGCAACGGGCAGCCCCTGCAGGCTGTCGAAGGCGGGCGCAGCCTCATCACCATCACTCCAGCCCTCTCCCGTCGGGAGCGCATCGAGCTCCTCGTCGAGGAAGCCGCTTGAGCCTTCGACCACGGCCGCCGATCCGGAGGGACGGGACCGCTCGATGATCGGCACCGACCCGGAGGACCGCAGGCCAACGACCGCGCCCGAGACCTGGTCGACGCGGGCCTTCGCAAGGCCAATCCGTGCAAGCTCGCTCGCACCCGACGGCTCGCTCACGCGGGCGCTGGGGAGCGACGCTGTGACGACAGGCGCGGCTACGACAGGCGCAGCCATCGGTGCTGTGGCGGGACGGCCGAGCGGAAGCGCAGCCCCGCCGCCAGACGCGGGGCGGAACTCACCGACTGCGCCCATGAAGGTGAAGGCTCCGTTGAACTTCCGGAAATCGCCCTCCGCGACACCCTTACGGATTGCGGTGGGCATGCGCCCCACAACCTTCTCGGCTTGGTCCATGGGAACACCGAAGACCTGCGAGAGCGCCTCCGCAGGTGTTGCTCCGGCTTTGGGTCCCTCCGGAAATCCGATGAGTACGACGTCGAACAAGGCTGTCACGCTTCCTCCAGCGAGAGCGAGGGACGTCCGTACAACGAAGCGGCCTCTCCGACAATCGCGGAAATCGAGCGGTTTCCGGCGCGCTGCAGCAGTCCGAGCGCGATGTTCCGCGGCATAAGCGGCCCTTCGTAGATGAAGCCGGAGTAGACCTGCACGAGCGAGGCACCGGCCCGGATCATCTCAAAGGCCTCCGCGGCATTGCTGACTCCGCCCACGCCAATGATGGGCAGGCGACCCTGCAGCCGCAGGTAGAGGCGGGCAACGACGCGGCGGCTACGCGCAGTCAGCGGCGCGCCGGAGAGGCCGCCCGCACCCAGCGCCGCGACCTCTGCCGCAGGGGTGACAAGCCCTGCGCGCCCGAGCGTCGTGTTGGTCGCGATGATGCCGGCAACAGGGTGCCGCAACACGAGGTCGGCGATGCCATCGAGCTGCTCGTCGTCCAGGTCGGGCGCGATCTTCACAAGCACCGGCCGTTCGGCCCCGCCTGAGGCGAGCGCGAGCGCCCGGTTCTCTGCACAGACCGCTGCGAGCAGCTCGCCCAGAGCGTCGGCATTCTGCAGCCCTCGAAGGCCCGGCGTGTTGGGCGAACTAACATTGACGGCGATGTAGTCGGCGCCGGCCCAGACCTCCCGCAGCGCCGCGAGGTAGTTCTCGTTC
>JBIIFW010000257.1:0-4260 GCA_044236985.1 Bradymonadia bacterium
CGCCGCGCTCCATGAAGATTCCTCACCTTCTCCGTGGCCCCGCATCGCTCAGTAGCGGGCAGGGTGGAGCGTTATGGGGAGGCGCTTCCCTCATCCTGCGGAGCCCGATCTGCGGCGGCCTGAACGCGCCTTGCCTTCCTCCAGCGGGTGCCCATACTGTGTTTCCCCCCTCCTGCCCGACGAGCCCGAGCCATGGCCCTCCAACGACCTCAGTCCCCTGCGATTGTGTCCCCGGAAGGCCGTTCTGCTCGCCGCGCAGGAGCAGGGTGCGACCGGCAATCGGTCGCATAACTGATACTTCGAGACGCCCAGGGGGGCCGTGATTTCGCAGCGATCCTCCGCTGCCGATTTTGCGTGAATAGCCGACCGTCCGTCACGTCCCCCTCTCCCTCTCAGTCCCCTCCTGCGCCTCCGCGCCGCCCCCTCTGTAAGGCCCCATGAAGTCCAACAACCCCAGCAAGCCCGCCGACACCAACGCTCTCTCTGGCGACGAGGCGACCGAAACGGCCTCCGCAACCACCGCGACCTCGCCGCCCGCGCCCAGTCTCCCCGATGCCACCACCGAGGCGCTGCTCCAGAGCGTTATCTCCACCGAGCAGCATGAGCTGCAGCCTGATCTGGTAGCATCGGTCGGAGACCTCGCGCGCGCTCCGCTCGCGCTCGACCCGCTCCTCATGCTTGGGGGCGGTATCCAAGACAGCGCCGCCCAGATCGCAGCCGCTATCAACAGCTTCACGGCAGTCATCCAGCAGCTCCTGCCAGCCGTCCAGGCGGCGCTCGCCCATGCCCAGCAGCCCGTCGCCAAGCCTCCCGCCGCCATCGAGCCTCCCGCGCCGGCCCAGGCGGAAGATGACGACGACGACGACTGGAAGCCCCGCTTCATCAACATGCCGCCTCCGCCCGGCTTCGGAATGCCGCGCGGCGCAGGCCGCGTCCCGCCTGGCTTCGCCCGCATGCACCGGCTCATCAGGAAAGGTAGCTGGGACGAGATCGAGGCCGAGTACCTCCGCGGCTCCGGCGGAGAGGCGATGCCGGAGGATATCAGAGAGCGGATCGCCAAGGTGCGCAAAGAGTTGGGGCTCAGCGGCCCGCCGAAGCGAGAGGTCGCCTGGCCCATGCCCGAGTCCACCAAGGCGGTCCCCTTCGTGCTGACGCCCGAGATGATGCTCGCGCCGCTCCGGGCCGACCTCGCCAAGCACGGCAAGCCCGGCGGGCAGCCCCCTGCCGAAGCCTCCGACGACCTCGACGCAGATTCACCGAACGGCTCCTCGGACGACCCCGAGGCGCCAACCAGCGACGGCGGGCCTTCGAACGGCCCCAAGAAGCCGCCCTCCGACCTCAACTAGTTCCAACTTGTTCGCCCCGTGAGACCCGTCTCGGGCCTGCTTCCTTCCTCGCGCTGGAGTCCTGTTTGACCAACACCGCTGCCCTGCTTCCCGCCGCCGACGCCTCGACCCACCACGACACAGCGCCGCAGCTCACGCCCGACCTGCTGCTCGGCGTGGAACCCATCCTCCTCTTCAACAGCCGCGGCAATCGCCTCCACTGCTTCAGCAGCCGCGAACAGGCCGTTGCCTTCCTGCGCGCCGCGATGCGTCGCTAGCGGTCTACACTCGCCACCGCGCCATCGGCCGACCGCCAGTCGAGGATGGGCCAGCCGCGCTGCACCGCCGCCCGCCGAAGCCGTGGGTCGGGCTGCACGATGCGCGGACGCTCGACCACCTCGAGCATCGGAAGGTCGGAGAGGGAGTCGGTGTAGAACCAGCTCGCCGCGACGCTTCCGCCATGCTCCTTGGCCCACCGTTCGGCCCGCGTGGTCTTGCCCGCGCCGTAGCAGATGGGACGCTCGATCTCGCCCGTGAGCAGGCCGTCGCCGTCAGCGACAAAGTGGTTGCTCACCCAGCCGTCGAGCCCCCAGGTGCGGGTCGCAACGGCAGCCTGATAGGGCGAGCTGTTGGTCAGCATCACACAGCGGTGGCCCTGGGCCCGGTGCCAGTCAAGCGCGGCTCTGGCGCCTGGCTGCAGCCGGTGGGCCACCTGGACGAGAAACCACGCCTCGGTGCGGGCCCGTAGCTCGCTGTCGGCGACGCCGCGATAGTGGGCCAGCGCCTGGCTGTAGGCACGGTCGAGGTCGATGAGCGACAGGTGGTAGAGCCCCAGCCAGAGCATCGCCCGGGCCGCCTGCAGCGAAGAGATGGTGCCCTCGCGCCGCTCGTGCTCCACCCAGAGCCGGCCTGTGTTTTCGGCGACGAGGGTGCGGTCCAGATCAAAGAAGGCGAGCGGCGATGCAGCGTGTTTCATGGGCCCCCTCCTACTCCGCCTCTCCAGGGGGCGGAAGGGGGGCGGTCTGCGCTCTCGCAGCATGGGGCAGGGGAAGAAACTTCTGGACGGGTCACACCGGGTCTGGTTGGATAGATATTGCTACAGTTATGGACAAGTGATGCAAGAACACTCCAAGCTCCAACCAGACCTCGTCCTTCGCGTCGTGACCGACCTCGGCGGAATCGCGCGCACCTCCGAGATTCTCCGCGCAGCGGTCCACCCGCGCGACCTCTATGCAGCCCGTGAAGAGGGCACCCTCGTCGAGGTGTCGCGCGGGCTCTTCCGACTTGCCTCTCTGCCCATGACCGAACCTGATCTGATCATCGTTGCGAGCCGTATGCCGACGGCCCGAATCTGTCTCGTTTCTGCGCTCCATCTGCACGGTCTTACGCGTGACATTCCACGTGCGGTTCACGTTGCTCTGCCGCGTGGAAGACATCCTGCTCGCCTCGAGGCGCCGCCGATGGAGGTCTTCCATTTTGCGGCTGCGAGCTACGAAACGGGCGTCGAACCCCACACAATCGACGGCCTCGAGCTGCAGGTGACAACACCTGCGAAGTCGGTCGCCGATGCCTTCAAGTTTCGGTCACGCGTCGGCCTAGAGACGGCCCTCGATGCGCTCCGTCAGACGTTGGCACAGGGCGCAGCCACACCCGCCGAGCTGTTTCGGATGGCCGCCGTCAACCGCGTCGAATCTGTGATGCGCCCCTATCTTGAGGCGCTCACATGACAGAGCGTCAACCCACAAACCTGGGAGCCTCCATCCGCCAACGGCTGTTGAATCGGGCACGCGCGACCGGCCGGAGCCATCAGGAACTCGCGGTCCTGTTCGCCATCGAACGCCTGCTCTTCCGACTGGGCAGATCCCCCTTTGCCTCGGATTTCGTGCTCAAGGGAGGCCTCATGAACCTGGTCTGGGTAGGTGATTCCGCGCGGCCAACGCGTGACCTCGACCTGCTCGGTCTGGCGAATTGCACTCCCGATGAAGCGGTGGCAGTCCTCCGCCAGATCGTGGCGATGGATCTCAACGACGGATTGAACTTCGACGCCTCCTCCATCCGGCTCACCCCCATCGCAACCGCGATGCCAGAGGCAGGCATCCAAATCTCCTTCATCTGCGACCTAGGGGGCATGCGGCTGCCTCTGCAGGTGGATGTAGGCTTCGGCGATGCGGTGGTTCCTCCGCCAGTTTGGATCTCCTACCCATCGATGCTCGATTTCGACGCCCCGCGGCTGCTCGGTTACCCCGCCGAGGTCACAGCCGCAGAGAAGCTTCATGCCATCGTGATTCGGGGGAGGGCCAACACCCGGCTCAAGGACTACTACGATCTCTACACAGCAGATCGCTTGGGCCTGCTCCCTGAAGGAGGGCTCGCCGAGGCGATATCGCACACCTTTCGGCGTCGAGAGACAGCCCTTCCCGAGGAGCTCCCCGAGGGTCTCACCCGGGCCTTTGCCGAGGATCGAACGAGACAGGTCCAGTGGGAGGCCTTCAAGCGGAAGTCGGCGTTGCAGGCGCCCGCCCTGGATGTCGTGACAGACAGGATCGCACAGTTTGCCGGACCAGCCTTTGCACGCGCACGACAGAGCGCCTGATACCCCGCCTCGCCTCCCAACCATCCGGCTTTCGTGGTAGAGCGGTCGCCTCTCTCCGCCTGAGCGCGCCTCGTGCCCTCTCCCGCTCCCCGCATCCCGCTCGGCCTCCGCTACATGGCCGAAGGCGTCCTCGGCTTCTCGGCCATGAGCGTCCTCGTCAAACTCGTCGGGACCAACATTCCCGCCAACGAGATTGTGATCGCGCGGACCGGTGTCACCTTTGTTCTCTCCTCCATCGTCCTCTGGCGCGCCGGCCTCGACCCCCGCCGCCCCGCAGACGCAACGCAGCAAGGCCGCCACCTCTGGCTCCTCGGCCTCCGCGGCCTCGCGGGCTTCCTCGCG
>JBIIFW010000031.1:0-15165 GCA_044236985.1 Bradymonadia bacterium
GAGCGTGACGCTGCTGCTCCCCCCCGGCGGCTGGTTCGACTGGTGGAGCGGCGAGCGCCACGAGGGGCCGGCGACGCTGACCGTAGAGGCGCCCATCGGCCGTGTGCCGCTCTTCTTCCGCGAGGGTGCGGTCTTGCCGCTGCTCGACCCTCGACTTCATAGCCTCAAGCCGGCCTCCGACCCCACGGTGATCGGCTACGACGAGCTCCGCGATACCGAGGTGGTGGTGGCCGCGACGCCGGTCGAGGCGACGCTGCCGAACGGCGTTGGCGTGACAGTGGCGTCGGCGCCCGCGCGGTCCGTTGCGGTCCGTTTCGGCGCGCCCGCGGCGACCTCCACGGAGGAGGACTGGTTCGCCCCTTCCTCGGTGCTGGTGCGGCTGCTGCTCGGCGGCACGGAGCTCGCCGACGTGGGGCCCGCGACGGTCATCCTGACCGATGCTGAGGGCACCCGCGAACTGGCGCCGACGGAGTGGTCCTACGATGCCGCGCGTCGCCAGCTGCAGGTGCGGCTGACGACCGATGGAACGCTCGAACTCCGCTAGCTGCGGAGCGCTGCGAGCGGCGAGATGCGCGAGGCGCGGACGGCGGGGAGGAAGCCGCCGAGGAGGCCCATGCCGACGGAGAAGATGCCGGCGGTGACGAAGGCCTGCGTGGAGGGAGCCAGCGCGAAGACCAGCTCCGACCAGGTGGCCGGGTTCATCATCGAGATCTTGGTGGTGCTGAGCGCCAGCGCCGCAAGCAGGCCGATGGCGCCGCCGGTGACGGTCATCACGAGGGCCTCCATCAGAAAGCCGAGGAGGATGGCGGAGCGTGAGAAGCCGAGCGCGCGGAGCGTGCCGATCTCGCGGGTGCGATGGGCGACCGCAGCATGCATCGTGATGGTCGCGCCGATGATGGCGCCGAGCGAGAAGAAGAGCGAGACGATGAAGCCCATGATGGTGAGGAACTTGGAGAGTCCCTCCGACTGGGCGGCGAGGAAGTCGGGCTCGCTCTTAACCTTGAGGCCGAGTCGCTTGTCGGCCTCGACGACGGCGCGGAAGGCCTCGATGCCGCCGGCGGAGGCGAGGCGCGCACGGACGACGGAGACGCCACCCTGACGGCCGAAGGCGGCGCGCACGGTGTTCACATCGGCCCAGATCTCCGACTCGGCGCCCGAGCCGCCATCCTCGAAGACACCGACGATGCGGAGGGGCCGGTTTTTGCGCACGGAGATCTGGTCGCCGAGCGTCAGCCCCTTGAAGCGGCCGAGGATGCCACGGCCCACCATGGCCTCGTCGGTGCCCGGCTTGGGCAGCGAGCCCTCCACCACCTTGAGGTTGGGGCGGAGCTTGAGCGACTGGTCGCTGTAGCCGCGCATGTTGACGTTGGAGAAGCCCATGGCACCGAGCTTGTCGAGCGCCACGACGACGACGATTTCGCCGCCGCCGATGGGCTTGCCGTTCTCCTGCGCGAGGCCGGGCTGCGAGAGCACGAGGCCGACGGCAGCCTCGTCTACGCCGCTCTCGAGCTCGCCCGTAGCGCCGGCCCGCATGATGATGGCGACATCGTCCTGTCCGCCGACCGAGACCGACTTTTTGACGCCGGCGGCGAGCATGAGCGCTGCCGCAAGGACGGCCGTGACGAGGGCCACGCCGAGCACGGTGATGATGGCGGTGACGCGGCGGACCCAGATGCTGCGAAGGTTATACTGGTAGGGAATCATCATGCTCCTAGGCCACGCGACGGAGGTTTTCGACGACGTTCAGGCGCGCAATCGTCAGCGCGGGAACGATGCCGGCGAAGAGGCCGATGACGGTCGCTGCTGCGACCGCCTCTACGTAGGTCCAGATCTTCACGCGGAAGACGGGGAAGAAGTTGGCGAGGTTGTATTCGAGGAAGTCGCCGAGTGCGACGTCGACGATGAGGTAGGAGAGGATGACGCCGGGGATGGCGCCCGCGAGCGCGATGAGCGTGCTCTCGGTGAGGATGAGCGAGGCGAGCGTCTTGGCGTGGAAGCCGATGGCCTTCATGCTCGCATACTCGTTGGTCCGCTCCCGCACGCTCATGCTGATGGCGTTGGCGAGGATGAGGCCGAGGATGGCGAGGATGATGTAGGAGAGGTAGCTCATGATGGCGAGGACCGAGGAGACCATGCCCATGAAGCCCTGGAAGAAGGTGGCCTCGTCTTGGGTCAGCGTCTGGGTGTCGGCATCGTCGAATCGCTTGTCGATGGCGGCTGTTACCTCGGCTGAGCGGGTGGCATCGACGGAGCGGCTGGCGATCCAACCTACCCGGTCTTTGGCCTCGGCGCGCACGCCGTCGTTCATGTAGTCCCAGCGGAAGTAGAAGGTCAGCCGGTCCACCGCCTTGGAGGTGGTGGAGTAGAGGCCGACAATCTTGAAGGCCCATGGCTCTCCGTTCTCGCGCGCTCCGAAGATGGGGCTCTCAAGCGTGACGTTGTCGCCCACCTTCCAGTTGAACTTGGCAGCGAGCAGGTCGCCGACGACGGCGCCGTTTCGGGTCTCGTTGAAGGCCTTGAGCTGCTCGTCGGGAATCCTGATCTCGTCGTAGACCGTGAGGAAGGTGGTGTGGTCTGCGGCGATGGTGGCGAAGAAGTCGTTTTCGTGCGCCGGGTCCTTTCCGCCGAACCAGTTGAGGTAGGTGGAGGCACGGATGAGCGGCTTTCCGTTTGCATCCTTGAGGTCACGGACATCGTTGGCGTAGTTTTTTGGCAGGTCCATCACGAAGGTGACTTTGTGACGGGTGACGAGCCGGTCTTTGAGCGTGTAGTTCTTGGCCTCATCCCACGACATGACTGCGGTACGGAGCGTCACGAAGGTGAGAAGCGCGACTGCTACGCCAGCGATCGTGAGCGCGAGGCGGACCGGGTTTCGGTAGATGTTTCGGACGGCGAGGCCGGGAAGGTTCATGCCAGCACCCCTTTGTTGAGGCGGCGGATGACGGTGGCCCGCTCAGCAGCTTCGGGGTCGTGGGTGACCATGATGATGGTCTTTCCGAGCTCGCGGTTGAGCTGTTCGAAGAGCTTGAGGATCTCGTCGGCGCTGTTGCGGTCGAGGTCGCCCGTGGGCTCGTCACCGATGATGACCTTGGGGTCGTTGACGATGGCGCGTGCGATGGCAACGCGCTGCTCCTGACCGCCCGAGAGCATGCGGGGGTAGTGGCCCATGCGGTCCGAGAGGCCAACGATGTCGAGCGCGATCTGGGCCCGCTTCTTGCGCTCGGCCGAACTCATCTTGTGGAGGAGCAGGGGCAGCTCGACATTCTCGAGCGCCGTGAGGACGGGGAGCAGGTTGTAGCTCTGGAAGACGATGCCCACGTTGGCTGCGCGCCAGGCGGTGATCTCAGCGTCGCTCATCCGGTCGAGGCGAGCGCCGGCGACGGTGATCTCGCCGCTGGTCGGCTTGTCGAGGCCGGCGATGAGGTTGAGGAGGGTCGACTTGCCGGAGCCGGAGGGGCCCATCAGCGCCTCGAAGGAGCCTTCCGGTACCTCAAGGTCGAGCGAGTCGAGCACGCGCAGCGTCTGGCCGCCCCGGGTGAACTCCTTGACGACGCCCTTGATGCTGATGGCGCTGCCGGCCGACTTGGACTGTTCTGCACTCATGGGGTCTCCTGTTCCACGGCCGCGCCCTCGGTGAGCGTGGCGGGAGGTGATTGAATCAGACGGGTGCCGGGCGAGACGCCGCCGAGGACTTCGAAGCCGTCGCCGATGGCGGGGCCGGTGGTGATGACCACCTTCTTCGCCTTGCCCTCGACGATCTCGAAGCCGCACTGGCTCCCGCCGCAGGCAACGAGGGCAGAGGCGGGGACAACGGTCTTGGGGGCAGCCTCCTTCTTGGCCGCCTCCTTGAGGAAGCGGATGCGGGTTGCCATGTCGGGCATCAGGCCTGCAACAGGAGGGTCGAGCTTGATGCGGACAATGCCGGTCGCCTTTGCTCGGTCCACCTTGGCCGAAAAGCCGACAATCTTGCCGGCGAGGCGGGCATCGGGGCGGCTGTCGAGGATGATCTCGGCGGGCATGTCGAGCGAGAGCTGCCCGAGCCGCGACTCCGGCACATCGGCCTCAACGAGCAGGGAGTTGGGATCGATGAGCTCAACGAGGGTGGCTCCGGGCGCTGCCACGGTGCCGGGCGCTACGGGCCGCGTGGCAACAACGCCGGTGAAGGGGGCGGCGATGACAAACTTGCCGAGGCCGGTGCGGAGCGCCTCGACCTCTGCGTCGGAGGCCTTCACATCGGCCTTGGCCGAGGCGATGCGGGCATCGAGCATGGCCAGCTTGCGGCCCAGGTCATCGAGGTTTGCGGCGAGCGAGACGCCGGAGGCAACCAGCCCCTTCTCCCGCTCGAGCAGGCCGGCGGTGTCGGCCCGCTCCGTTTCCGCGACCTTCACCCGGCTCTGCGCCGCAGCGCGTCTGGCCTCGGCGGAGGCCACCGCGGCCTCGGCATCCTTGGCGTCGAGTTCGAAGAGACCCGAGCCCTCTGCGACCCGGTCGCCCTCTGCGATGAGCGTCTTGACGACGGTGGCGGCCACCTGGGCGCCAACCTTCGCGGTCACCTGGGGCACGAGGTAGCCCGTCGCAGTCAGCGAGACGAGGCTGTCGGTCGCGGAGTAGATGCTGACCGTGGTGGTCTTGACCTTGAGGACATTCATCTTGGCGCGGAGGGCGCCGATACCGGCATAGAGCGCTCCGCCGATGACGATGGCACCGATCGCCCAGCCCAGCCAACTCGGCATGCCGCGCGACGGGGGCGGCGGCGGGGAGCGGTCAATGCGGAGAGCGTCGAGGCGAGAGGAGAGCGATTCTGACATCTGTTACCGTGGGTGCAGGCGACGCTTCATAGATGCGGGGCGCGGCTGCGTGGTGCATCACCGCAGCGACAATCAGGCTGCGGGCTTGCCGCGGAGGACGTAACGCCGGTGGAGCCAGCGGCCCGCCTCTGCGGCGGGGAAGAAGAGCGAGATTCCCACCATCGCCATCCAAGGCGGGTGGGCGATCTGCATCATCGTGAACAGTGCGCCTGAGAGCATCGCGCCCGCTACGACGAGGGCCGGCCAGCGCTCGCGGCCGCCCGTCAGAAGGGTCGCGACGAAGGCCCCGACCATGGTGCCGTCGAACCAGGCGACCAGAATCATGATGAAGGCTCCCAGCGGCAGGGAGCGCATGTAGGCCTCCATGGCAGCCTTGTTGGCGGGGTCGAGACCTGCAGGTGCGGGGTAGATGGCGTGGCTGAGCGACTCAACGAGTCCGACGACCAGGGCAGCGACGAGCAGCCCCGCGAACGTGGCTCCGATGGAACGAAACATGGGCAAACCTCCGTCAGGCGAGGCGAGGGTAGTCCGCATGGGCTCCTGACGCAAAACTCTCGCCCCCGCCCGCGTTGACAGCCCCAGAGCCCGACTCTACCTTCGGCCTCCTCTTCACGCACCGCGTCACCGTTTGGCGGCGCCCACCAGCGAGTTCACATGTCCAAGCCCACGCTCCCCGAACTCTCCTATCCGCTCGATGCGCTCGAGCCCTTCGTTGACGCCCGCACCATGGGCATTCACCACGGCAAGCATCACGCCGCCTACGTGAACAACCTCATCGTCGCGCTCGACAAGCACCCGGCCCTCTACGAGAAGTCGGTCCATGAGCTCGTTGCAAACCTCGAGACGCTCCCGGACGACATCCGCAACGCCGTCCGCAACAACGGCGGCGGCCACCTCAACCACACCCTCTTCTGGGACATCATGGCACCCGGCGCTGGCGGCGACCCGACCGGCCCCGTCGCCGAGGCCATCACCGGCACCTTCGGCGACTACGCCACCCTCAAGGAGAAGCTCAAGGCCGCAGCGCTTGGCCAGTTCGGCTCCGGCTGGGCCTGGCTCTCGGTGGCAGCCGACGGCAAGCTCATCGTCGAGGCGACCGCCAACCAAGACAGCCCCATCTCCAAGGGCCACTCCCCCGTCATCGGCATCGACGTCTGGGAGCACGCCTACTACCTCCAGTACCAGAACCTTCGCGCCAACTATGTTGATGCCTGGTTCAACACGGTGAACTGGAGCAAGGTCAACGCGCTCTTCCTCGCAGCGCAGCGCTAATCTAACCGTCGCACGACCGTCGACTCAGGAGCCTGTTTTGAAGCTTCGTATGCTCACCCTGTTGTCTCTGCTCCTCGCCGCTTGCGGCTCCACCGCCGGCAGCCAGTCGCTCATTGGCCCCGAAGTCCTCTCCGATGCCGAAGGTAGCGGAGGTGATACCGCGTTTGCCGACGTGGGCATCGACGACACTGGCGGTGAGCAGGATGCCGGTGCCGATGCGCCCTCGGACAGTGCCGTCTCACTCGACACCCAGGTGGAGGATGTTGGCGACACGACGGCCGACACGACGGCCGACACGACGGCCGACACGACGGCCGACACGACGGCCGACACGACGGCCGACACGACGGCCGACACGACGGTGGATGATACGACCGCGACCGACACAACCGTCGATGACACCACGGTGGCCGACACGACGGTCGACACAACCCCGCCGTTCTGCGAGCCCTCTTCGACCTCCTGCCTTGGCAATGTGCTCCTCACCTGCGCAGCCGACGGTTCGGCGGTGGGCCGGACCCGCTGCTCCAGCACCGCGCAGATCTGTGTGGCCGATGCCGACGGACGCGCCGCCTGCATCGACCCGGTCTGCACCCCCGCTGCCGCCTACTGTGTCGATGCAGTCACCCGAGGCATCTGCGACGCGGCGGGAGCGGGCCCCGCGACCACCGAGGTCTGCCCGGCCGGTTGCAACGCTCGCACCGGCGCCTGCAATCCGCTCCCCGGCGCGGGCTGCACGGTAGAAGACTCCACCCCCATCGTCGTCGGAGAACTGCTCGAGTTCGACCTCTGCGGCGCTGGCGACGACGTCCAGAGTGTGGGCGGAACCAATGACTGCTCCAGCAGCTACACAACCGACGACGAGGATGCGATCTTCGAACTCACCCTCGATGCGCCCGCCACCCTGCGCTTCGACCTTCAGGATGCCGACAGCAGCGCCGCCGTCGACACGCTGCTCTATCTCCGCGCCACCTGCGACCTGGCCGAGAGTGAACTGATCTGCGCCGATGACATCCTCTGCGCCGACTCGGACATCACCACCGGTTGCACCGGCGAGGTTCAGCCGCGCCAGTCGCAGTTCGAGGCCACGCTTGATGCCGGAACCTACTACATCGTTGCCGAGCAGTTCACCCGCACCGGCGGTGGGACCTCCTACCGCTGCGGTACTGTGCAGCTGAGCGTGACCGAGCTCTAACCGAGTTCGCCTGAGGCGGTGGCTCGCTGCCTCCTTCGCAAGAGGAGGGTTGCGGCAACGGCAAAGAGCAGCGCGCCCACCGCAGCAATCCAGCCCGTCGAAGGCTTCGGCGCGGCTGGCTGCACCGGCGCCTGCCAGCGGTCGCACTGCGCCGCCGTAAGCCGCGCCGCCGGCACCACCACCTTGCCCGTCTCTGTCGCAAGTTCGAGCTGTCCAAGCCCCTCCGGCAGGCAGCTTGCCGGTGTCACGAAGAGCGCCTGGCCTTCGGCGATGAGGCGCTGCGAGACCATGGCAGTTGCGCCCGAGACCACGCCGCCGAGCAGGCAGCTGCCGCCGACGCCGGTGAGTGCTGCGCAGAAGGGGGACCAGGCGGTATCGGCCTCCGGCTCGGTTCGCATGCCCGTGCTCTTGAGCTGTGCCACGATGGGGTCTGTCTGGTAGGCGCCAGATTGACGTTCCGTCGCGGGGGTGAGCGTCGCGGCCGGCTGCGCGGGGGTGAAACTCTCGAGCAGCGCCACCCCTACACCGGCCAGGAGCGCGCCATCGGCGGCAGACAGCCGCGCCTCGGCGCCCGCCGTGAAGAGCAGCCAGACAACCGTCTCGTCCGGCGCGGCAGCGGGTTGCAGTGTCTCCATGAACTCCGCCATCTTGGGCGCGTCGAAGGGCGAGGGGGCCGCAGCGGCGGGTCGGGCGCCGCACTGCGCGGTGAGCCATGCGAGCGCCTCGGCGGGGCGGTCTGTAGGCGCCAGGCGGGCGGTGGGCCTGCCGGCCTCGAGCAGCGTGATGGCGTAACGCTCGCCCGGCGTGAAGGTATGTCGCAGCGCATTGGCGAGGTCGCGCAGCCGGTAGCGCGCCGCAGCAAGGTCGGAGCTGGGGCAGACCGCAGGAGCATCGATGACGAGCTCTGTCCGGAGGCTGAGGCCGCTCTGCAGGAGCGGCTCGCCATGGGCGTGCTCGGCGAAGCGGGTACCGGTGCGGGGGTCGGTAAGTGTCACCGGATCGTCCTCTATCGCCGCACCGGTTTCGGTACGGTGCCGGACAATGAGCCGTGGGCTCACGCCGTCTGGTGGCGCGATGCCGACGAAGGTCGCACGGGTGGGACCATGCGAGATGCGGCGGGAGTGCGCCTGCGCCGTCGCACCCTGCAGGCTGACGACGAGCCCTGCTGCACCGGCCCA
The DNA here is from genome assembly GCA_044236985.1 of Bradymonadia bacterium. Taxonomy (GTDB): domain Bacteria; phylum Myxococcota_A; class Bradymonadia; order REDH01; family REDH01; genus CAIWGR01. The sequence goes on from JBIIFW010000031.1 coordinate 8,454, forward strand.
CAGTATCGCCTGTTGTCGCCTCATCGGGCGAAAAACCGCTGGACCGTCCGGCGGGCAGACTCGAGCGCGTCCCGGTCGAGATCGGGGTGGTAGTTGACCGTCAACCGCGGCGTCATCCGCAGCTCTTTGGAGGCGTTCTCGCGGACACGCCTGTCTTTGTGGATCATGGCGTCGAGGAGCCAGGCGAGGCGTCCGTCGGGTCCGTGCGCCTTGTGCCACTTCGTCCAGGCAGCGGCGTCGAGGTCGCTCGGCAGGAAGGCGATTCGGGTAAGCGCGGCAGCTGCCCTGTCGTGCAGGATTGGGTGGCCAAGGAGTTCGATGAGCGCCGGGATGCAGAGCTCGTCACGGAGGATCATGAGGGCCGAGATGGCGGCGCTCCGACTGTGTTCGTCACCCTCTCGGAGCCGGAGCCGAATGGCCGAGATCTGCGCGTTCATGGGGCGCGACCCACGCACCGACTCGACGAACCGCAAGGCAATGCCGCGGGTCTGGTCGTCGCGGTCGAAGATGCGCTCAACGATGTCGGGGATGAACTCGTCCGAGCCCTCCCGCGCGACTATCAGCGTGGCGTAGTAGCGGGTGTCATCGACATTGCTCCGCATCAGCGGCAGGAGGAGTGGCGCATAGATCGCGGGTTGAAGACCGGCGAGCCAGAGGATGTTCCCGTGCTCTTCCAGCGGGCGGAGCGCCTGCTCCGGGATGCGACGGTCGATCTTGCGGTGGCCTGGGAAGCGTTCGACGACCTCGGTTGCGGCAGCCTTGCCGCGACCGAGCAGCTCCTGCATCGCGGCACGCGAGAGGACGCTGTCGTTCCCCTCGAGCACAGCGAGCAGCGCAACGGTGGAGCGGTCGCGGGTGCTGCCCGCCAGCAGTGCGGCCACATCCACAGGCCGCGGCTCCGTCTGGGTGATGGCAAGCTCGAGGTCGAGCTCTACAGGCTCTGCAGCGATGCCGCGCAGGCGGTGGGTGTGGGCATCGTGGTGACGGACCGGCGCTTCGGCCTCGGCCGAGACGGCAGCATGGCTGGCCGAGCGGGCCGCGAGCCAGGACTCCGCCGCGGTCCGAATCTCGGCGGTGGCCCTGAAGGGCTGCGGGTGGGTGGCCGAGAGTTCGCTGTTGCCCGAGGCTGCGGTCTCTTCGAGCAGCTCGGCGAGGATGCCGGTGACCCGTTGGAGTGGCGTCGCGGGCTCGAGCGCCTGCGTCACGGAGGGGACGACGGCGTAGGCGCCGCTCGGTAACTCGGGGATCTCACCCGTGTCGCCGACGCTGGCGCGGAGCGAGGCGGCACGAAGGCGGGCGTCGGACGAGGCGAGCTGCACGACGAGCCGGTCGGCGAGCGGTGAAGGCCGCTCCGGAGCGGTCTCGGCGAGGCTCTCATCTACGCTGTCGCTGAGCTGCACTGCGCTGACGAGGGGTGAAAGCGAGGCGGTCGCGCGGCCACGTCCCAGCGCCGAAAGGGGGGCCGTGGCGGAGCGCTGCGCTGCTGCGTCGGGAACGATGTGACCGGCGTCGGGCTCCTGAGCCGCCCAGGGTTGCTGCGGCACCGCCTGCAGCGCAGCTTGCGCGGCCTGCAGCTTTGGCATGGGTAGCGTTGCCAGCGCGCCGAGCTCTCGAGCGGCGGTCGCCTGGATCGGGGGCGGTGAGGGCGCGATGGGATCGGGCTCCGCCGGCCTGACCGTCGGGAGATCGGCGCGGGAGCCCTTGCGGAGGAGGATGAGCCGCTGGAGCGCCTCGCTCATGCGTGCAATCGCGCCGAGTACGACAGGCAGCGCGCTGAGGTCATGGCCGGGGTTGATGTCGCAGACGGCGAGCATGGCCGTCCGGTTGGCGATGCGCACCGGGATTGCCAGCAGCTCGTCGGGCGGCGCCACTCCGAGCCCATGATAGAGCGGTGCGAGACCGGCCCGGTGCGGAGGGCCGCGGAAGGGCTCATCGCGCTCGCAGAGAAGCGCCAGCGCGCTACCAACGGCCGGCTTGAGTTCGAGCGACTCGATTGGACGGGCAGGGGTGTCGAGCCCCTGGTACCCGTAGCCCTGCACCTTCCCCTTGCCGACCGCGAGCAGGATGCGTCGTGGGAAGTAGGCGCCGAGGAGGGAGAGGGCGGCGAGCAGGATCTCGTCGCGGTCGGAGGAGGCGTCGAAGAGTGCGATGACCTCCGCTGTGGTCCAGTTGCGTCCCCCCCAGCGGTCGGCGACCGGCGTGGGCGCGAGCGCGATGCGGAAGGGCTCAGCCGTTGTCGCCAGTACCGCAGCCACTTTGGCAGGCAGCGGCGCGCCGTGCAGCAGGTGGAGTGCCTGTGCGATTCGGAACTCCGGCGTCACATACTGCCGCACCGCTTTGCCGCTCTCTGCCTCGAGCAGTTCACGCTCCATCTCGGGCAGTGGCGAGGAGACCGCGACGCGCAGGTCGCTGGCATCTTCGTGGAAGGGGACCGCCGATAGCTGCCGCGACCGGTGCAGCGGCAGCCGCCCGAGCACGCCGGGCACCACCGCGCAGAAGTCATCCGGCCCCACCGTCGGGAGCCCGCAGGCCCGGCCAAGATAGCGGGTCAGCTGGGCTTCGTTCAGCCTGCGAGAGAGCAACAGCTCGGTTGCGAGATCGCTCTTGAGCGCCTGCCTCGATGCGTCAGCCGCTGCGAGATCCTCTGCGGTGAGGACCCCGTCCGCGAGGAGCATGGAGCGGAGGCGGGTGAGCATGGTGTGCAGTGGGTTGCTGGCGCCGCTCGAGCCGAGCCAGACCCTCGTATGGGGCGAGACGGCGACCGGTGGACGCATCGACGAGGATAGCCTCTCGCAGCGGAGGGGTCAAAGCCCGCAGTCGCCGCGCCGCGATTGCCACTGCGGGCGGGAATCGGTAGGCAGGCGGCGCTGTTGAAGCCTCCCCGTCTGCGCGAAGTGTTTCCATGATTGAGTCAGTCATCGCCAAGGTCATCGGCACCAAGCACGAGCGGAGCATGAAGCGGCTCCGGCCTGCCGTTCAGCGCATCAATGAGCTTGAGTCTTCGTTTACCAACCTCACCGACGACGAGCTGCGCAGCCGCGTGGCTGAGTTCCGCCGCCGCGTAGAGAAGGGCGAGTCTACCAAGAGCATTCTCCCGGAGGCCTTCGCGGTCTGCCGTGAAGGCGGTCGCCGCGCGCTCGGCATGCGCCACTACGATGTGCAGCTTGTTGGCGGCATGGTGCTTTTTGAAGGCTCGATTGCCGAGATGAAGACGGGTGAAGGAAAGACGCTGACGGCGACGCTCCCGCTCTTCCTCGCCGCGCTCGAAGGCAAGGGCGCCCACCTCGTCACCGTCAACGACTACCTCGCGCGTCGCGACGCCGCCTGGATGGGCAAGCTCTACGGCTTCCTCGGCCTCTCCACGGGCGTCGTCTACCCCGACCAGTCGCTCACCGACACCGCACGCCGCGCCGCCTACGCCTGCGATATCACCTATGTGACGAACAACGAGATCGGCTTCGACTACCTGCGCGACAACATGAAGCGCGACGTTGCCGGCCTCGTCCAGCGCGGCCTCCACTTTGCCATCGTTGACGAGGTCGACTCCATCCTGATCGACGAGGCGCGCACGCCGCTCATCATCTCAGGCGATGCCGGTGAGGCCGCCGAACTCTACCTCCGCCTCAACACCGTTGTGGGCCTGCTCAAGCGGGACCGCGACTACATCGTCGACGAGGAGCACCGCTCTGTCTCGCTCCTCGACGCCGGCGTAGAGGCCATCGAAGAGCAGATGGCTGTGAGCAACCTCTACGATGCGGCCAACATCGAGCTCGTTCACCATGTGAACAAGGCGCTGGAGGCCCACACCCTCTACAAGCGCGACGAGAAGTATGTGGTCCAGGACGACAAGGTCGTCATCGTCGATGAGTTCACCGGCCGCCTCATGCATGGCCGCCGCTGGTCCGACGGACTCCACCAGTCCATCGAGGCCAAGGAGGGGGTCTCCATCAAGAGTGAGTCGGTCACCATGGCGACCATCACCTTCCAGAACTTCTTCCGCATGTACTCCAAGCTCGCCGGCATGACGGGCACCGCGCAGACGGAAGAGGAGGAGCTGAAGAAGACCTACAACCTCGAAGTCATCGCCATCCCGACCAACCGCAAGACCATCCGGACCGACCACGGAGACCTCGTCTATCGGACGGAGCCGGAGAAGTTCAACGCGATCATCGAGCAGATCGAGGCCTGCCACAAAAAGCAGCAGCCCGTGCTCGTCGGTACCGTCTCGGTCGATAAGTCGGAGGTCATCTCCAAGATTCTGACCAAGAACGGCATCGCTCACGAGGTGCTCAACGCCAAGCAGCATGCCCGTGAGGCGACTATCATCGCGCAGGCCGGCCGCAAGGGCGCCGTCACCATCTCGACCAACATGGCCGGTCGCGGCACCGACATCCTCCTCGGCGGCAACCCCGAACTCATGGCCAAGCTCGAGGTCGGAGACGACACCTCGCCCGAGTTCGACGCCGCACACGAGCGGTTCAAGGTGGCCTGCAAGGCGGAGCGCGAAGAGGTGCTGAAGGCCGGCGGCCTCTTCATCCTCGGCACCGAGCGGCACGAGTCGCGGCGCATCGACAACCAGCTCCGCGGCCGCGCCGGCCGTCAGGGTGATGTGGGCGAGTCCCGCTTCATGATCTCGCTCGAAGACGAGCTGATGAAGCGCTTTGGCGCTGACCGCATCCAGGGGCTCATGGCCCGCCTCGGCATGGAAGAGGGGATGCCCATCGAGTCGGGCATGGTATCGCGATCCATCGAGGGGGCGCAGAAGCGGGTCGAAGGCCGCAACTTCGACGTCCGCAAGCACCTGCTTGAGTACGACGACGTCATGGATATGCAGCGCAAGACCATCTACTCGCTGCGCCGTAAGGTCCTCCACAAGGAGAAGCTCGAGGAGCTGGTCCTCGACGCCCTCGAAGACACTGTACGCAAGCTGCTCGAGCACTACGCCAACCCTGCCGCTAGGGTCGATGAGCGCGACTACGCGGGCCTCGTTCGCGAGCTCAAAGATGTCTTCGGCATGGAGACCGAGGAGGAGGCCATCCCGCGCGCCCGGCAGGAGGCGGAGGAGTTCATCTGGCGCCGCGCAAAGCAGGCCTACAACGCCAAGTGCGAGTCTGCGGCCGATCGTGCAGCCTTCATCAACGAGCAGTTCGCAGACGATCCCGACCATACGCCGATGACGCCCAAGGAGGTCTTCCTCGAGTTCGCACGGGAGCGTTACCTCATCGAGATCGATCGCCGCTGGATCGATCAGCTCGAAGGGATGCGGTCGTTGCGTGAGTCGGTCGGTCTGCACGGTTACGCGCAGCGCGACCCCAAGCAGATCTACAAGAAGGAGGGCTTCGAGCAGTTCACTGCGCTGGTCGCCGAGACCCAGGTAGAGATCACCCGGGTCATCATGCGGACCGACCTCTCCATCAGCATCCAGCCACAGCGGCCGGCACCCCGCCCCGCCGCACCGGTTGCCATGCCTGCGCCTGCGCCGGTTGCACAGGCCCAACCCGCCGCGCCGGTGGAGCTGCCGCCGCCGCCCAAGTTCGTTGCCACACTGGGCCGCAACGACCTCTGCTGGTGTGGCAGCGGCAAGAAGTATAAGCTCTGCCACCTGGCCGCAGACCAGGCCTCGGGCCGCGTCGCAGCGGCCGCCGCAGACGACAAGGGCTAGCCCCTCACCGACCGTAACGGCAGGAGGGCGGAGGGGAAGCGGAGACCGGAATGGGTCTCCTGCTCACCCGCCTTCGCCCTAGTTGAAGACCGCGATGGTCTGCGCGCAGCAGTTGTCGAGCAGGCAGAGCTCGGTCGGGTCGCAGTTGTTGTCGGCGTTGCAGGCAGCGGTCTCTTCGAGCTGGCTGCAGCCGTTGGCAGCGTCGCACTGCTCGAGCGCGATCCAGGGGCCGTTGCAGGCCGCATCGCCCGTGATGCCGGAGTCGTCCTTGCAGCTGCTAGCGCAGGCCGCGATGGTGGCGGGGTCGAAGGGGTTGCCGGCGAAGATGCAGCCCGAGAGGCAGGTGCCGTAGGGCTCGAGGTAGGGGCAGCAGGGGCCGGTGCAGACCTCGGGGTTGGCGGCGCAGCTTCCGCCGCCGCCACCGGTGTCGGCCGTGCCGGTGTCGGTGGTACCCGTGTCGGTCTCGACAGGCGCGGCGCAGTTGGCCGAGCCGTCGCTGGTGACGACGGTGGCACGGAAGGTGCCCGAGAGGGTGCCGTCGGGTGACTGCGTTGTCACGTTGTTGAGCGCCACATTCTCGAAGGAGCCCGAGATGGTGGTGCCGGCGGTGTTGGGGCACTGGCCAATGCGGATGGCGCCGCCGCTGCTCTCGCGGATGCCGGTTGCGCCCGTGGCGGTGAGCCAGGTGCCCTCCGGCGGAGCGCCGGTGATGGCGACGCTGCCGGGCAGCTCCGTGCCGGTCGTGTTGACCTGGAAGGAGATGATGTTGCCATCGGCCGACGCGAGGTTGACGATGACGCTGCCCTGGAAGACCGAGGCGGTGTTCTGGCCTTCGACGGCCGTCTCGGTGCTGCCCGTGAAACTGCCGGGAGCGGAGCCGCCCGAAACCGTAGCGTCGACTTGGTAATCAGGGCCTGCGCCGGCGCCCGTGTCGGAGCTGGTGCCCGTGTCGGTGCTTCCGCCGCCGCCGCCACCGCCACCGCCACTCTCGCGGTTGTTGACGGTGACCTCGGTGGTACAGGCTGCAAAGAGAAGGAGCGCAGAGAGGCT
>JBIIFW010000258.1:0-4253 GCA_044236985.1 Bradymonadia bacterium
TCTCCGAGCTCCACCTCGCCCACGTCTTCTCGCTGCTCCTCAACCAGCTCGGCTACGCCTCCATCACCACGGGCGAAGGCGCAGAGAGCATCATGGGCTACCTGCACGCTCGTCAGGACCTGAGCCTCACCCCCCGCAAGCTGACCGTCGCGGTCGTCTCGCCGCGCGGACAGGCCACGGCCGCAGAGGTTGAGGCGCTCCGCCAGGCCGGAGAGGCCGCCGGCTCCAACGACCTTATCCTCTTCGCCGTCCGCGGCTTCACCGAGGAGGCCACTGCCGCTGCGGCAGAGGGCTCACCTGTGACGCTCATCGACCGCGACGCCTTCGGCGCACTCCTGCTCCAGCATGGCGTTGGCGTCACCCGCCACACCATCGCGCTGCAGCTCCCCGACGAAGCGCTCCTCCGCGATCTCCGCGCCTAGCCGCGTGGAGCCCGCTCCGGCCACAGCGCCGCCCCGACGGCTCGCATGGTCCCACTGGGGACGCATCGGGTACGGGGCGGCGATGGCGCGCCAGACCGCGGCTTGGCAGGAGCTCGTTGACGGGCGCGGCCAGCACCGCCTCTTTACGCTCGAGCACGACCCCGTCATCACGATGGGCCGTCGCGCCGCGCCCACAGACCTCCTCCTCCCCGAGGATCAGCTGCGCGCACGCGGCATCGAGTTGGTCGTTAGCGACCGTGGCGGCGAGGTCACCTACCACGGCCCGGGCCAGCTCGTGCTCTACGCCGTTGTCGATACCCGCGCCCTCCGCATCGGCCCCTCCGACCTTGTCCGCGCGCTCGCAGGCTCTGTCTCTGCCTATCTCGCCACGCTCGGCATTAGCGCCCCCTACGATACCGCCCACCCCGGCCTCTGGACCGAACAGGGCAAACTGGCAGCCGTTGGCATGCGCATCAGCCGAGGCGTCTCCATGCATGGCGCCGCGCTGAACCTCACCACAAGCCTCGACGCCTTCTCCCTCTTCGTACCCTGCGGCATGCCCGGCGCCGCGGCAACTTCGGTCGCCGCGCTCACAGCGCAACCGCCTGCGCTCACCGAGGCCGCCGAAGCCTGCGCAATCCGCTTCGCAGCAGCGCTAGGCCTCGAACTCTGTCCCGAAGTCAGCTCGGACAAGCAGCGCTGACGGCGTCCCAGATGCGTGTGGCGACCTCTTCGCGGCTGCCCTCGCCAGACACCTTCACCCACGGGTCGCTCCGAAGTGCGAACGACTGCGCGTAGCCCTCCGCAAAGAGCCGCAGCTTCTCAGCGGTCTCGAAGATGTCGCGCTCGCCACCACGCGACGCGACCCGCTCCATGCAGGCCTCCGGGTCGAGGTCGAGCCAGATGACCAGATCGGCCGAGCGTGCCTGTGCGTTGATCTTGGCAACCCAGTGCCGGTCCACCTCCATCCCCTGATAGGCAAGCGAGCTGTGGACGTAGCGGTCGGAGATGACCCACTTCCCGTGGGCGAGCGCCGGTTCGATGAGGTGGGTCAGATGATCCAGCCGGTCGGTGGCAAAGAGCAGGGCCAGCGTCTCGGCATCAAAGGCGCTCCCGTCGGGGCGGAGCAGCCTGCCGGAGAGGATCTGCCGAATCGTGCGGCCTACGAGCCGCCCTGTGGGTTCGCGGGTGCAGAGGTGGTCGATTCCCTCCGCTTCGAGGCGCGCAGACAGGAGCGCGAGCTGCGTCGTCGTCCCTGCACCATCCAGTCCTTCGAGCACCACGAACATCGTCACCTCGCACGGCAATTCGGGGTCGCTCTTCGCATCCCTCTGCAGTGCCGTCAACGCGCCACAAATCGGGCTCCGAACCTGCTCCATTCCCTTGACCCTCGCGCCTCACAGTGTTACCGATGCGCTCCCTTTGATCTTGGACGCCGCGCACGCGGTGCTCCCACGACCTGGTTAGGCGAGATACATGAGCAAAGAAGCGATGCAGACCCGCAATGAGACTGAGCTTGGCCCCCTTGAGGTCAAGGTTGACGGAGCCGTTGAGCGCGCCATCGGTCGCCTCAAGCGCGCCATGGCCCGCGAGGGCATCCTCAAGGAGGTCAAGAACCGCCGCTACTACGAGAAGCCCAGCGTCAAGGCCAAGCGCAAGCAGCGCGACGCCGAGCGCCGCCGTCGGCGGTCGCTCCGCACTCGCCCCGAGTAGTCCGATGGGCGACGAAACTCGCCTGCCGACCGCCACGCCGCACCCGCGGCGTTTCGCGTTTTTGTCATAACGCTCTCCTCCGAGTCGACCATGCGCCACCTCTGTCTCCTCGCATCCCTTCTCCTCTTCTCCGCCTGTGACGACGCCCAACCCGAACGCGCCGGCGGTGGCGGCGGCGGCGGCGGTGGTGGTGGCGATGGTGGCGGAACGGTGAACTGCTCCACTGCGACCGCGCTTGAGAGCTTCGCAACGGCCTACGCCGAAGCGGCAGGACGCTGCGATGTAGGCGGTTCGCTTGCTCGCGGCCGCATCTCGCAGGCCGCCTTCTCCAACTTCCTCCAGGCCAACTTTGCGGCGACGCTGGCACCCTCGCTCGCGGACGGCACCGTCCGCTGGAACGAGGCAAATCTCTGCGCAGCCGTCAGCTCGCTTGGTGGCGACTCGTGCGCCATCATCGGGAACGACTGGGACCTCCTCGACGGCACCCGCCCCCTCGGCGGCGACTGCAACTGGAACGACGAGTGCGCCACCGGCTGGTGCAACTTCGATGGAGGCTGCCCCGGCGTCTGCACCGAGTTCCTCGCCATTGGCGCTACCTGCACCACCTCGAGCAGCTGCTCGCCGGGCGCATCGTGTTCCTTCGGCATTGGCACCGAGGGTACCTGTCAAGAAGATGACCCGCGCACCTACGTCCCGGTCGGTGGCGCCTGCGACGCCGAGGGCGCACGCTGCCTCCGCTCCTACTGCGATGGCACCCTCTGCCAGCCCTACCCCACGCCAGGCCAGTCCTGCGCAGAGACCAACCGCTGCGACGGTGGCTACTGCGACGCGGCGACCTCAACCTGCCGGCTCTGGCTCGATACGGGCGACAACTGCAGCAACACGCGGGACTGCCGCGATGGCCTCTTCTGCGACCTCAACATGGGCATGCCCGCCTGCATGCCGCGGCTCTCCAATGGCGAGCCCTGCACCAGCACAGGTCCCTCAGACAGCTGCGCGTCGGGCATCTGCAACGAAGAGAGCCTCTGCGCCGATGCCTTTGCGCCGCAGGACTGCGCCGCCCGCTAACGGCCGCGTCTAGCCCTTGGCCTGCGCGGCCACTGCGGCCGCCGCAGCTGCAATCGCCTCCTGGTCGCCCAGGTAGTAGACCTTCCGGACCGCGAGCGTCTTGCTGAGCTCGTAGACGCGCGGCGCGGCGGTCGGGATGTTCAGGTCGGCGATGGCATCATCCGAGATGCCCTCCAGGTGCTTCGCAAGCGCGCGCAGGCTGTTGCCATGCGCCACCACCAGCGGCGTTCCACCGGCACGCAGCTGCGGCACCAGCACATCGTACCAGTAGGGGAGCACGCGGGTGACCACATCCTTGAGGCACTCGGTATCGGGGAGCTGCTCGGGCGCAAGCGACGCATAGCGCGCATCGTGCGACGGGTGGCGGTCGTCGACCACAGAGAGCGGCGGCGGCGGGGTGTCGTAGCTCCGGCGCCAGACGAAGACCTGTGCCTCGCTGTGCTGCGCGGCAGTCTCCTTCTTGTTCAGCCCCTGCAGCGCCCCGTAGTGGCGCTCGTTCAACCGCCAGTGCCGGTGCACCGGGATGAAGTCGAGCCGCGCGGCATCAAGGCCAATCTGCGAGGTGTGGATGGCCCGACGCAGCAGCGAGGTGTGCACCGCGCTCGGCAGGATGCCCTCCTTTCGCAGCAGCTCACCGGCCGCACGGGCCTCGCCGCGACCCTTGTCGCTCAGGTCCACATCGGCCCAGCCCGTGAAACGATTCTCCACATTCCAGTTGCTCTCGCCGTGACGGAGCAGAATCAGCTTGTAGCTCATGGACGCCAGCTCCCATGGTAGTCGTTGTCTTCCACCGCGATCGCGGTCTTGCAGACCTCGAGCGGCACAAAAGTATCCATCATCACCGCAAGTTCGTTCGTGCTCCGGTGGCCGACCGAACCCTCATAGGCGCCCGGATGGGGCCCGTGCATGACACCCCGCGGGTGGTAGGAGATGCTCCCCGAACCGATCCCCTTCCGCGAGATGAAGTTGCCCTCCGCGTAGAAGAGGATCTCGTCGCAGTGCACCGCCTCGTGCGGGTAGGGGCAGGGGATCGCCTGCTCGTGGAAGTCG
>JBIIFW010000259.1:0-4233 GCA_044236985.1 Bradymonadia bacterium
GTGCTCCTGGCCGATGACCTCGTCGAAGGTGGTGGGCCGCATGCGTTCTGCGAGCGGAGCGCCCGGCAGAGGTGCGCCGGGGGTGTCGAACATGTTAGGGGTCTGCTTCTTCATGAGGCGGAGGTTATCGCATGTCACAGATCGCAGTTCTATCGGATATTCACGGCAATCTCGTCGCGCTGGAGGCGGTCTGGGCCGATCTGTCGAAGCGGAGCGGGGTTCGGGTCTTCTGCCTCGGTGATTTGGCGGCCTTTGGGCCGGAGCCGGAGGCCTGCGTGGCCTTTGTGCGGGAGGTGATCAAGCCGGAGGCGATCATCCGCGGCAACACGGACCGTTACCTTGTGGAGCCGACCTCGAAGGGGGCGCCGACCGAGGGGGAGGTGGCTGCGTCGTTGGCGCAGTGTCGGGCGGCGCTCTCTGCGGAGAGCCTGAGCTATCTGGCGGGGCTGCCCGCAGAGCTGACGCTCGACGTGGACGGAGTTGCGCTGACGTTGGTGCATGGTGCGCCGGGCAACGACGAGACGGAGCTGGGGCCGATGACGAAGCCCTGTGTCTGGTCGGAGCTCATCGATGGGTCGAAGGCGGGTGCGACCTTCTGTGGTCACACGCACCTTCCGTTTCGGCACAGCGTAGGGCAGCAGCTGGTCTTCAACGTTGGGTCTGTTGGCTACCCCTACGATGGCGACCGGCGCGCGAGCTACTTCCGTGGGATGACAACGCCTTCGGGGCTTCGCGAGGCGGAGTTTCGGCGGGTGAGCTTCTCGACCGACCGGGTGCTCGCGCAGGTGGAGGCTTCGGAGCTTGCGATGCGCGAGACGCTGATCCGGCGGCTCCGGTTTGCGGTCCGCTGAGGCTGCGGATCAGGGCACGGCGACCGAGAGCGAGAGGGTGTCGAGGACGGTGTTGTTGGGCCCGAGCAGGTCGAAGTAGACGACGTAGGCTCGGAGCGTGCCGGTGGAGGGGATGCAGCTGTTGTTGAGGCGCAGGTCGAAGCCGAGTTCGTCGCCCGTATGGGCGTTGAGGTAGCCGTTGACACTGAAGTTCACGGCGGGGGGTGTGGGGTCGCAGGTGCCGGCTGTGACGATGTCGTTCGCGATGATGGAGGAGACGAGGCAGGAGGTGTCTGTGCCGGAGCTGAGGAACTCGGCTTCGTCGCGGCGTACGGTGAGGGTGGTGAGGAAGCGGGCGTTGTTCTGGATGCGCTCCGCGGCATCGAGAAGGATGGTGGAGACGGCCGACGAGGTGGGCGAGGTAGCGCGGTAGGCGAGCGGGCAGACGCCGCCCGTGGCTGCGACGCCGGCGCGGTTGTTGCCGGTGCAGCACTGGCCCGCAGCGCAGCCGGAGGGGCGGGCGAAGTCCCAGGCGCAGGCGGGGACGACGGCCTCGGTCTGGGTGGCGAAGGTGCCAAGTTCAGCGTTGAGTCCCGTGGCGGGTCCGAGGCCCGAGTCGACGGCGATGGAGGCGATGCGGCCGCCGAGCGTGCGCATGGCGGAGAGGGCCTCGCCGCGCGAGGCGCCGTAGGGATAGGCGTTCTCGCCACGGGCGGAGGAGAGGGCGTCGGTGATGTGGACGACGAGCGGGAGGGCGCCCGGGCGGAAGCCCATGCCGCCAAGCGTTCCGTCTGCAACGCCGGGGACGCGGCCGGTGGTGCCGTTGAAGGCGGCGACGCTGTAGGTGCCCGTTGTGCCAGAGCAGTTGGTGGTTGTGCGCCCGCCGCCTGTGGCGATCTGGAAGAGTGCCTCGAGGCCCGACTCGGGTGTGTCGCCGCCGGCGTGGAGCGCGAGGCGTGCAGCGGCAGACTGCGCTGTGGCGAAGTCGGTGGTCTGGCGCTGGAGGAGGCGGAAGGGGATGTCGGTTCCTGCGGTGCCGTAGGGCGAGCAGGGGAAGTCGTCGAAGGCGGAGACGCCGAAGGCGGTGGAGATGCCAAGCGCGGAGATGGCGGTGCCCAGAGTGCTGTTGAGGGCGCCCTGCACGGCGGAGATGGGGGTGCTCATGGAGCCGGTGGTGTCCATGGAGATGGCGACATCGAGCTTGTTGAGGGCGGGGAGCATGGTTGCAGAGGTGGATTGCGCACCTGACCCGAAGGGCATGATGAAGCAGGTACCCGTGTCGCAGCTGTTGCCGCCGCAGGGGCAGCCGCAGAGGCCGTTGATGCAGTCGGTTCCTGCTTCGCAGACGGTGCCGCAGCCTCCGCAGTTGTTGGCGTCGGTCTGGATGTCGACGCAGTCAGCGCCGCACTGGGTGGCGGTGGCGGGGCAGGAGCAGGCGCCTCCGCTACAGGTCTCAAGGCCGCTGCAGGTTGTGCCGCAGGTACCGCAGTTGGCGTCGTCGATGCGGGTGTCGGTGCAGTCGCCGCCGCAGTCGGTCTGGCGGCCGGGGCAGGCGCAGGCGCCAGCGTTGCAGAGGCCGCCGGTGGCGCAGCTGTTGCCGCAGGTTCCGCAGTTGGCGGCGTCTGTGGCGGTGCTGGTGCATCGGCCGTTGCAGAGTTCGCCGCCGTCGGGGCAGGCGCAGGCGCCGTCGCTGCAGCCCTGGATATCTGTGCAGACGGCGCCGCAGGTTCCGCAGTTGTCGGGGTCTGCGCTCAGGTTGCGGCACTCGCCGCGGCAGTCGGAGAAGCCGGTGGGGCAGGTGCAGAGGCCAGCGTCGCAGGTCTGTGTGGGGCCGCAGGCGATGCCGCAGCCGCCGCAGTTTTCGGGGTCGGCCTCGGTGTTGGCGCAGGTTCCGTTGCAGCTCAGCTCACCCGGAGCGCAGGTGCAGAGCCCCTCGATGCAGGAGAGGGTGGCCGCGCAGGCGACGCCGCATCCGCCACAGTTGGCGGTGTCTGTGTCGATGTTGGCGCAGGCTCCGCCGCAGACGATGGAGGGAAGATCGCAGGTGCAGGCGCCGGCGCTGCAGGCGAAGCCGGTGGGGCAGGCGGTGCCGCAGACGCCGCAGTTGGCGGGGTCGCTGTTCAGGTCTGTGCAGAGGCTTCCGCAGTAGAGCAGGGCGCCATCGCAGCTGCAGGCGCCGGCCGTGCACTGCTCGAGGCCGGTGCAGCCGAGCTCGTCGTCGGTGCCTTCGTCGATGAGGAGGTCGCAGTCGTCGTCGCCGCCGTTGCAGCTCTCGGTGGAGGCGCTGCACTGGCAGAAGGTGCCAGCGCCGCCGAGCGGGAGGCAGTCCCAGCCTGCGACGCAGCTGTCGGCGGTGGCGCAGGGGGCGGCGCAGCGGCGGTCTGCTCCGCCGGAGCTGAGGCAGGCGCTGCTGGCGCAGTCGCTGTTCTGGGTGCAGGGGTCGCCGGGCTGGCCGGGCTCGGTGGAGGTGTCTGCGGCGGTGTCGGCGCCCGTGTCTGCAGAGGTGTCGGCGGAGCCGCCGGAGGTGTCCTCCGCGGTGGTGTCGCTGGCTGCCGTGTCTCCGCCGGTGGAGCCCGTGTCTGTCTCCTCGGTGCGGGAACCACGCTCCACGCCGGTGGTGGAGCAGGCGGTGAGGAGGAGCGCGGCGAGGAGGAGGTGGAGACGGCGGGACATGGGTGCTCCGGGGCGAGGGGTTCGCGTCGGAGGGTAGCGGGGTGTCCCGTTTGAATCTACGGGGCGTGCGGGTTGAATGGGGTTGGGCAGGGCGCGTCACGCGTGAGCCTTGAGGAAGGCGCGCCGAGGTTCTAGGTGGTTGAAAGCGCATGTCACGGAGCAGCCGATGTTGAAGTTCTCACGCTTGGGTCTTGTGGTCTCTCTTCTCTGTGCGGCGCCTGCGGTTGCGGTGGTGTCGGCCTCGAGCGCGGAGGCCGCTGAGCTTTCGGGCCAGCAGGTTGTGGAGCAGATGCTCGACAAGGAGGCGCTCGGCTTTCAGAGCGGCCAGGTGTCGATGACGCTGCTGGTGCAGGATGCCGGGGGTGAGAGCCGCGAGCGGCGGCTGACGATTCGGGGCATGCAGGAGCAGGGTCAGCTTCGTGCGCTCGTGCGGGTGACGGCGCCGGCAGAGGTGTCGGGGCAGGCCTACCTCTTTCGCGAGAATGCCAAGGGCGAAGACGACTTCTATGTCTTCATGCCCGCGCTCGACGATGCGCCGCGTCGCATCTCGGGGAGCCAGAAGAACGGCTCCTTCATGGGCACCCACCTGAGCTACTCGGATCTGGAGTCGCGCGACCTCAAGGAGGGCAGCTACACGAAGCAGGCCGACGAGAAGATTGGCACCGCGGACTGCTACCGGGTGGAGGTAAAGCCGAAGCAGCGGAGCGCCGGTCAGGCGGCCTCGACGGTG
>JBIIFW010000261.1:0-4228 GCA_044236985.1 Bradymonadia bacterium
CACCGCAGGCTCTGGCGACCCCTCGCCCCTGACCGCCTTCGGCGTCCGTCGCGGCATCGAGGCGGCCGTGGCTGCCAAGCTTGGTCGCGACTCCGTCGATGGCATCCACGTTGCCATCCAGGGCGTTGGCCATGTGGGCTACTACCTCGCGAAAGAGCTCGTAGAGCGCGGCGCCCGACTCACGGTCGCCGACGTCAACGCCGAAAACCTCCATCGCGCCGTGCGCGAACTCGGTGCCACCGCGGTCTCGCCCGAGGCCATCCACGCCGTCGCCTGTGACGTCTTCGCTCCCTGCGCACTCGGCGCTCCCGTCAACGACACCACGCTGCCGCAACTCAACTGCGCCATTGTCGCCGGCGCCGCCAACAACGTGCTCGCCGAGCCCTGTCACGGGCAGGGGCTCGCCGATCGCGGCATCCTCTACGCGCCCGACTACGCCATCAACTCGGGAGGCCTCATCAACGTGGCCTTCGAGTATCGGCCTGAGGGCTACAACGCCGCCGAGGTGCATGCCAAGGTGAGCGCCGTTTATGAGACGATGGCGACCATCTTCGAGCGCTCCGCAAGCACCGGCCGCCTCCCCCACGAGGTCGCCGACGCGATGGCCGAAGAGCGCATCTACGGCTGAAGCGCCGCCCAGAACTCCCGCATGTGCGGAGGGGTTGGCGCCGTGACGGCCACGGCTCCGCCCGCATGCTCAAACTGCAGCCCCACCCAGGCCAGCGCGTGCCAGCGGATCGGCAGCTGCGCCACCAGCTCCGGGGCGCCCGGGGCGTTGATCCAGGCAAGGAAGAAATCGTCGCCGAGCGCGTAGAGCTTGTCGCCTACGATGGGTGTCCCCTGCAGCCAGAGGTGGGCGCGGATCTGGTGCTGCCGTCCCTGCTCAATCTCTACCTCCAGCAGCGCGTGCGAACCGCGCCGCTCGATGCAGACAACATGGGTTCGGCAGGGGAGGGGGCCAACATCCATTTTGATGCTGACCACGCTCGTGCCCATCATGCCGAGCGGCGTGTCGATGGTCGCGCGGCTGCCGGTCTGCCAGCGGCCCGCATCGTCCTGCACGATTGCGCGGTAACGCTTTTCCGCGGCCGATTCAGCGAACCGCATCCGAAGGTCGCGGATGGCGTCGAAGCCTCGGCCGCAGGCCACGCAGCCGGCGGTCTCTCGGTCGAGCCGGTGGGCCGCTTCGACGCGGTCGTCTGGCCACTGGCGGGTCACATAGGCCTCCACCGTGCGCGTCGACTCGTTGGCCGTGCGGTGAATGAGCATGCCGGGCGGCTTGTTGAGCACGATGGCCGCGCCGTCATCGTGCAGCACCGTCACCTCGTCCAACGAGGGCGTGGCAGGGTCTGCGAACTCGAGCCGCGGGATGCGGATCACCTGGGCAGCGCGCACCGTTGCTCCCTGCTTCGTCACCCAGCGCTCATCGAGCCAGAGCCCATGTTTGACGATGTTCGCCGCCTGCGCCCGGCTCGCACGATGCATCTTCTCTGCCAGGTAGCGGTCGATGCGCCAGCCGTGGTAGTTGCGCTCCACCTCGAAGCGCTCCTCCCACGGGATGCCCGGCCCGGCCGTGCGCCCGACCCGCGCTTCGATGACCTCCTCCTCCAGCCCGTCGGAGCCTTCGTGGAGTTCCAGCCCCTCGCGTCGACCGTGACCGACAACTTCTTCTACCTTCTTCATCATGGAGGAGATGCCATCTTGGTCGATCCCGTGGACGCGGGCGTTGCTATCAGAGCGGTCCGGCAACTCAACCCCGCGCGGGTCCGGATTCTGGTGACGCACGGTCACCCCGACCACATCGCCGGCAACGACGAGGTGGTCGCGGCGCTCGGTTGCGAAGTGCTGGCCCCGGCCGTCGCCGAGCGCTGGCCGACGCGCCACGACGTGGGACTCCGCGACGGCGACCGTGTCGAACTGGGCGGAGAGCCCATCGAGATTCGCCACGCCCCCGGCCACACGGACGACCACATCATCGCGATTGCAGATGGATTCGTCGCCTCCGGTGACCTCTGGTTCGTCGGCGGCTGCGGCCATACCCGAGCGGGCGGCCACCTGCCGAGCCTCTTCGACTCCTTCCGTCGTATGAGCGCGCTGCCTGGCCACCTTCGAATCCTCCCCGGACACCACTACGCGGCGCAGAACCTCGCCTTCTGCGCCGACCTCTTCCCAGAAGACGAGGCGCTCGCAGCCCGCCTGACCGCTGCCCGCTCCTGGCGCCGCGAAGAGGGGCCCTGGCTCCCCACCCTCGACGAGGAGCGCGCCTACAACCCCTTCCACCGCTTTGCCGATCCGCGCGTGGAAGCGCGCCTCAAAACCCGCTACGCTGACCTCCTTGACCCAAACCTGCGCGACCCAGAAGAGCGAACCTTCTCGGCGCTCCGGCGGGCGAGAGACCTCTTTGTGGCAACCGCTCCGTGAAGCCCCGCACCCTCATCCTCGCCATCTTGGCCTTCGTCGCTGTCGCGGCGCTGGGTTGGGCTGCCAGCGTGGAGGACCACCGGTACGACCCGCTCACCACCAGCCTCGCACGCCAGCTCCGAGCGCAGATGGTCGACCAGCCGGCGCCGCCTCTCTCGCTCCCCGATCTCGACGGCCGCATCCGCACGCTAACTGAGCACCGAGGCCGCGTCGTCCTCATCAACTTCTGGGCCAGCTGGTGCGAGCCATGCCGCCGCGAGTTCCCCTCGATGCTCGAACTGGCGCGCTCGCTCAAAGACCGCCCCTTCCACATCGTCGCCATCTCCCAGGACGAAGACGATGCCGCCATGCGCGCCTTCCTCAAGGAGCAGGGCTACCAGCCCACTGACTTCACCGTCCTGAGCGATCCCGACGGCTCCACTGCCAAGCGCTGGGGCACCGAGCTTCTCCCCGAGAGCTACCTCGTCGATCGCGATGGCCAGACCGTGCTCCGCTTCCAGAGCGCCTACGTCTGGACGGCCGACCCCATCGTGCAGCTCATCCAGCGGGTCTCCCGCCAGGCCTGGAAGTTGAGGTAGCCGTCATGTCTGCGCTCTCTCGTGCCTATCGCAACCTCCGCGGATTTCAGACTGCGCTGAACGACCTCGGCCGCATGCGCGAGATCCTCCGCGTGCTGGGCCGGCACGGGTTTGGTGCCGCGGTGCAGCGTCTCAACCTGGCGGAGGTCGAGGCCATCCCGCCGACGGTCGAGGGTGGTCCTGAGCCGGCCACCCACCTGACGCGGGGACAGCGCATCCGCATGGTGTTCGAGGAGCTCGGCCCCACCTTCGTGAAGTTCGGCCAGATCCTCTCCACCCGCGGCGATCTGATCGCCGACGACATCATCGAGGAGCTCGAGAAGCTTCAGGACAACGTCCCGGCGATGCCCTTTTCTGATGTCCGTGCCGTCATCGAGTCGGAGCTCGGTCGTCCGTTGGAAGAGGTCTTCTCGGTACTGGAGGAGCTACCGCTCGCCAGCGCGAGCATCGCGCAGGTCCACTGCGGACTGCTCCGCAGCACGGGCGAAGAGGTTGTCATCAAGGTGCAGCGGGCCCGCATCAAGGCCCAGATTGAGAGCGACCTCCACATCCTCCACTTCCTTGCCCGTCGCGCCGCTGCCGCCATCCCAGAACTCGAACTCATGGACCCGGTGGGCATCATGGGTGAGTTCGACCGAGCCATCCGGCGTGAGCTCGATTTCCGCACCGAGAGCCGGAGCATCGCCCAGTTCACCGCGAACTTTCAGGGCTTCGAGGGCATCCGCGCTCCCCGCGTCTACGACGACTTCTCGAGCGAGCGGCTGCTGACACTCGAGCGCATCCATGGCGCCAAAGTAACCATCGCCAAAGAGACCTACGGGCTTGCGGTCACACCCATCGCGCAGTGCATGCTGCGCGGCCTCTTCAAGATGATCTTCGAGGACGGCTACTTCCACGGCGACCTGCACCCGGGCAACATCCTCATCGAGTCGACGGGCAACATCGTCCTCATCGACTTCGGCCTGGTCGGCCGCCTCACGCCGCCGCAGCGCGAGCACATCCTCGATGTCCTCGTTGGCATCGCGCGTCAGGACTACCGGCTCGTCGCCCGCGTCTTCTTCGAGCTCGGCATCAAGCAGCCCGGCGTCGTCTACGACCTGCCGGCCTTCGAGCGCGATGTGGTCGAACTCATGGAGCGCCACATCTCCAACCGGACCCTCCAAGAGGTCGATATCGGCGCCTACTTCGCCGACCTCGTTGCCGGCGCCATCCGGCACAAGATCCGCATG
>JBIIFW010000263.1:0-4208 GCA_044236985.1 Bradymonadia bacterium
TTTGCCTCCGCCGCCCCGGTGCAGGAGCTGCAGGACGACCTCACCTTCCGCGCCGCCGTCATCCTGGGCGAGCGGCTCCAACGGCCCGAGGCGGCCATGGCCCTGCTCCTCCCCATGGCACAGAGCGGGCCGATGGCACCCGAGCGGCGTACGAAGGCCGTCGAGATTGCCACGGCTGCCTCTCGCTGGGAGGCGCTCTCCACGCTGCTCGACAGCGCCGCTACCCTCGCGCCAACGGCGGAAGAACGGCAGAGCCTGCAGTGTGAGCGGGCCACACGGCTTGCTGCTGGCGGCCAACACGAGGCAGCTTGGAAGGCCGCGCAGGATGCTGCCGCCACGGGCCTCAACGAGACCATCGTCGCGCTGCTGCTCGAGCACTGCGGCAACAGCGCCGACAGCGCTGCTGCAGCGCAGGCCCTCATCGCGATCGCCACAGCTGCCGACGCCAGCGACCTCGCCTGGCCGCTCTGGGAGCGCGCTGCAGCGCTGCTTGCAGGAACTGAGGCAGCTGCCGCTTTCGACTGCCTCCAGCCCGCTGCGGCGCTACCCACGCTTTCAGCCAGAGCCATTGCAGCGCAGAAGCAGCTGGCCACCAACCACCAGCTCTGGCCGCAGCTCGCAGCCCTCCTCGCCGCCGCAAGCGACGGCTCGGTCGCAGCGCTCACCGAGCGGGCCACCGTAGAGTTTGAACAGCTCCGCGACCCCGTGCGGGCGCTCACGACCGCCTGCGCAATCCTCGCGCAAGAGCCCTTGCACGAGGCTGCCTGGGCCATCATCAACGAGGCAGCGAAGAGCGCCGCGGACTGGACTTCGGTCGACGCCGCGCTCGCCTCTGCACCCGCACCGGAGGGCCACGAGGCCGACCTTCTCGAGCGGCGGCTCACGCTCGCCCGCGGCCCGCTCGCCAACCCGAGCGCCGCCTTCGAACGCGGCCGCGCGCTTCACGAACTGGCACCCGAGCGCTGCGCCTGGTCTCAGCTGGAGGCCGACGCCCGCGCGGCAGGCCGGCTCGCCGATTGGCTCCCGCGCGCAGCACAGGCGCTCATCGCAGCCGCAAGCGGTCACGCCGAACTCACCGCCTGCGCCAACGAAGCCGAGCGCTGCTCGCTGGCCGACCTCGCGCTCCAGCTCCATCGCGCGGCGGCAGACCGCTCCTTCGACGCGGCTGAGTCGTGGCTCGCGCTCGCCCGCGCAACCGAGGCGACCGACGGCCCTGCAGCCGCAGCCGCGCTCCTCGCAGCGCCCGCCGCGCAGGCCGAAGACCCCGACGCCCGCGCCCTGCTCACCCTCCGCGCTGAGCAGCTCCAAGAGGCGGCGCTGCCCCCCGAGGCAAAGGCCGCGCGGGCCGCGCTCGACGCAGCACTGTCCGGCATCAGCAAGGCCGCATCAGAGGCCGGCACTGCGTCCGACCGTGCCGCCCTCGCAGCCGCCCGCGCCAGCTGGCTCATCGCCCACGGCGACCTTGAGCGGGCCGCAGCCGCACTTGCAGAGGCTGCCGAACTCGACCCCTCCTCTCGGGTCGCCTTCCAGGTCGCCGGAGACCTCGCGCTCGCCCAGGGCGACCCCGCCAAGGGCGTCACCGCCTACCTCACCGCGCGGGTCAACCAGGAGCCCGCGGCCGACCACCCCCACCTCTGCACCGCCCCGCTCCCGGGCGAAGCCGGCGCAGAATCGAACGCGACCATCCGCTACACGCTCCGCGCAGCACGGGCGCTCGAATCAGTCGGCGCCGAGGAGGAGGCCTTCGAGACCCTCATGAACGGCCACCTCGAAGAGGAGACCTCCGAGGCCCCGCTGCTCGGCCTCGCCCGCATCTCACTGCTCCGCGGCAACAGCGACGCGGCAACCTCCTATCTCAGCGCCATTCGTCGGGTCAGCGATGCAGCGGGAGAGATTCCCTCGGCCGCCTACCTCGCGCTGGCCGCCAAGCTCGAGTCCGAGCCCGGCTAAGCGGCAGAGCGGCTACTGCCCGGCGGGCGGCTGCCAGAGCTCGATGCGGTTGCCTTCCGGGTCGGTCACCCAACCGAAGATACCATACTCCGAATCGCTCACCTCGTCGTCCACGTTGCAGCCCTCGGCGCGCAGCGCTGCCATGAGCGCGCGCAGGTCGGCGACCCGGTAGTTCACCATGAAGGAGGAGTCGGTCTTGGCGAACTTCTCGCTCTGCTGCCCGAAGACGGACCAGACGGTCGAGCCCGTGCCGGTCGGATTCTCCGGCCCATTCCACGAGAAGACCGAGCCTCCCCACGGCTCGAGGCCGACGCCTAGGTGCAGTTTGTACCAGGCGCGGAGGGCCTCCGGATCGCTCGCGCGAAAGAAGATGCCGCCTACGCCAGAAACGCGTTGCACGAAGAGACTGTTAGTTGCCGGAGCCCGAGCCATCGCCCGAACCCTCTAGCAGGAAGGGGCAGGTCTCGCCGGGGATGAGCGTCACGCGCTCAGTGTCGTACTCGGCCTCGAAGATCCAACCGGTCTTCTCCCCGGGGCCAGCGGGGTAGTTGAGGGTACGGTCGCCGCCCAGCAGCTGGCAGAGGAGCACGCCCGGCTGACCGGCGGTGAGCGCGATTTCGACATTGCAGTCGGCCTTCAGGATGGCGCCCTTGAGGGTGCCGCTGAAGGTGGTGCGGTTGTTCTCATCAATCGCCGTGGTGCCGGTGATGTTGAGCTCCTTGATGGGGAAGATGATGACATCCTTCGGGTCGGGCGGATTGTTGGGCGCCAGTGCCGGGAAGTTGATGCTGAGCGTCGTGGTCGAGGCGAAGGCGCCATTTCCGTCGGTGAGCGCCTGCGCCTGCACGGGCTCCGTCGCGCCCGGCTCCCAGCCGCGCGAATCCCATGTGTAGGTGCCGCAGGATGTGTCGAGGACGCAACCGCCGCCGCCGCCAATGGAGAAGGTGGCGTTCGGGCGGTCGGCGCTGAAGCCCTTTGTGGTTACCACGATGTGGAGCAGATTCGCGTTGATGTCGCGGTTGATGAGCGTGCCGAGAATCGGGCCGAGACCGGCCGGCTTCAGGATGCGGGCGTAGGTCACGCGGTAGGCGGTCGGCGTGTAGATGTCGCCGCAGAGCGCGGTGTCTTCGCTGCAGACCGCGCCGCCCGAACCCTCGTTCGTGGTCTGGCAGGTGGGGCCGGCATCGCCGCTGCCCGAACCGCCGCCGCTGCCGTTTCCGGTGTCGCTGCCGCTACCGTCAGCGGTCGAGGTATCGGTGGTCTCCTTCGTGTCGCTGCTGCAGGCGCCAAGGAGAAGAAGGGAGGCAAAAGAGAGGGTGCGAAGAGGATGCATGAAATGACTCCGGAGAGGTTGAGAGAAGAGGTCGGCGCTTAGGCGCGGGTCGGAAAGGCCGTCATGGCCTCAAAGGCTGCAATGCGCTCTTGAATCTCGCCCTGCGTCAGCGACCGGAACCGGTCAACGCTGAAGTTCTCGACCGAGAAGGAGGCCAAGGCGGAGCCTGCAACGACCGCGTGGCAGAGCGTCGGCCAGGAGGTGTCGCCCGACGCAGCGATGAGGCCCATGAAGCCGCCCGCGAAGCAGTCGCCAGCGCCTGTTGGGTCCACAACCTGCTCCAGCGGATAGGCTGGCACGAAGAAGAAGTTGCCCTCACTGTAAAGGAAGGCGCCATGCTCCCCCCGCTTCACGACGACGAGCCGCGGGCCCATCGCCGAGATGGCCTTGGCCGCTGTGATGACATTCGGGGTCTTCGCCAACTGGCGGGCCTCCGAGTCGTTGAGCACAATGCAATCCACCCGCGCGAGCACCTTCTTGAGGTCCTCGAGCGCGCCCTCAATCCAGAAGTTCATCGTGTCCATCGCCACGAACTTCGCGCCGTGCGCCTGGTCGAGCACATGGCTCTGGAGCGACGGATGGATGTTGGCGAGGAAGAGGTAGGGCGCGGCGGCGTAGTCCGCGGGCAGCTCCGGCCGGAAGTGCTCAAAGACATTGAGCTCGGTCAGCAGCGTGTCCCGCTGGTTGAGGTCGTAGCCGTAGCGACCGGCCCACCGGAAGGTCTTGCCCTCCACCCGCTGAAGCCCGCGCACATCCACATCGTGGTTACGGAGCAGCTCCACGGAGCTCTCGGGGAAATCGTCGCCGACGATCCCCACGAAGCCCACCCGTCCAAAAAACGAGGCCGCCAACGAGAAGTAACTCGCCGAGCCGCCAAGCGCGAGCTCCACTTTCCCGAACGGGGTCTCGACATCGTCAAGACCCA
>JBIIFW010000264.1:0-4191 GCA_044236985.1 Bradymonadia bacterium
GAGGACAGGCGCGGGCTCGATCGGAGCGCGGCCCGTGGCGGCGCCGATGGCGCGGAAGGTGCCGGTGTTCTTGTCCTTGAAGCCGGCAGGCTTGCCGATCTGGGGCGCCTGCAGTTTGTCGGTGGGGGGCCGCGACGGAATCGCTGCGAAGGCGCCCGTGACGGTGGCCTGGATGACCTTGGCGGAGCCCTTGGCGTCGGGGAGCTTCTTCACGCGGAAGGTGAGCTTGAGCCCCGGGTGCATCACGGTGGTCTCCTCCTCGCCGATCTCCACAGCACAGCCCTCGAGGCCGGTGAAGTTGAGGTCTGTCTGGCGGATGCCGGTGATGAGCGCGCGGCGCCAGTTGTCAGCATCAATCTGGTAGGTGGTGTCGTAGCCGCCGGCACCGCTTGCGGGGATAAACACTTCGAAGATCATGGTCGCTCTCTCACGCAAAGGGTCAGGATTTGTTGCAGCCGCAGGAGCCGGAAGAACAGCCACCGCCAGCCGCTTCGCCGTCGATGTCGTAGCCCATGGCAACCAGCGCCTTCGCAGAACGATTCCGGCGTTGGTTCTCGGTGGGATCGACAGCTCCGCCGCAGCGGAGACACCCGTAGCACCACGCTCCCGAAGGGTCTAGGTCTGCGTGCAAGACGACATCGCGCTTGCATGCGGGACAGAAGGAGGTGGGTAGGGTGGTCTGCATTGGAGGTGCCGCGGAGCAGGTTTGACTAGTTGGGGTGGCAGCCGTCGCCGCCGCAGAGGTCGACAATCTCGCCTGTACGGAAGAAGGTGTCCATCTGTTCGTTGTGGAGGTCGAAGGCGCGGGGCTTTCCGTGCGGGTCGCCGTTCACCGGGTCTGCCTCCGGCGGGCGGTTCCCCAGCGCGGGCCAGGCGTTGCCGAAGTCCCAGAGGACGATGCCACTGCCTGTGCGCGGGTAGGCGGCCTCGGTGGCGAGTGAGACGGTGCGCTCGTCGTCGTAGTTGGCCATGATGGGGATACCGATATCGGTGCGTGACACCACCTCCATCGTGATCGGAGAGACGAGGTAGTCGCCCTTGGCGGGGCCTGCGAGGACGCTGTGGGAGGGCGTACCGGGGTGGGGCTCCGCGGTGATGTGGCGGTAATGGCTGACCGAGTCGGTGGAGTCCCAGAGCAGCTGTACGGTCGACAGGGCTACGGCCACGTTGTTCGGGGTGCGAAGCGCCCCCTTGAGGGCCACGAAGAACTGGTCGAAGGCACCCGAGCGATGGAGGAAGGAGGTGAAGTTCTGCCCGGGTACGCCGACGTGGCCGCGCGCGACATCCGTGCTCAGGGCCATGTAGGTGGCACCGAGGATGCCGCCCTGCGAGATGCCCGAGTAGTACATCTCGCTGTTGTCGATGGTGATGTTGCGGCTCGTAAAGGGCTCAAAGGCAGGAGCCTGGGTCTTCATGAGCCGGCCCAGCGCGAGGAAGTTCACGATGCCCTGATGGAGGCGGTCTGTGAGCCAGACAAAGCGGTTGAGGTCGAAGACCATGAAGTTGGCCCGACCGTAGTCATCCTCTGCCATGCCGGCCCAGCTGGTCGAGAAGTAGATGAGATGGTGGTCGAAGGCGACCTTGTCGATGGCCGGGCCAATGATCTCCGCACCTGAGCCGAAGAGGCCATGGCCGAACTGGACGAGCCGGTTGGGCTTGGCGGGCTGGGCGGGGTCCGGCGCACCGACCGCCGAGCGAGGGACGCGGATCCAGACCGGCATCTCGGTGGTGCCGGAAGCGGTGATGCGGTCGTCAGCGTCGCGGCGGAGGATGTACCCCGTGACGCCGTCGGTGCCCTGGTAGAAGGTCTTCTCCTCGGTGTAGTTCGGGATCTGGAAGGTGCCCTGCATATCGAAGGCGATGTAGGGGTTCTCGGCCTCGGAGTACTCCGTGACCTGGGTCACGGTGAGGGCGCTGGCGGAGGGGTCGGCATCGATGGCGGCGAGGACCTCGTCGCGCATGCGGAGGATGTCGCTGTGCATGTTCTCGCCGCTCATGGTGTTGAAGTCCCATGCAAGCGTGAGCGAGGCGCGGTCGATGCCGGCGGCCTCGAGCGGGCCGAAGACGGCCTCTTCGAAGTGGGTTGCCCGCGCTGCGACGCGATCGTCGCAGTCGAGGCGACCGTCACGAAGCGAAGCAAAGGCGGCCGACGCAGCGATCGACTGGCCGCTCGTGTCGGAGAGGTTGCGGAAGGCGACGATGTAGCGGGTGGCCTCCTCGAGGATGACACCGGGGCGTACAAACAGCGTCTTCTTCGCCGGATCGGGATCCTGCGAATCGAGCTCGACGAAGTAGGGAACGCGGCTCAGCGAGCCGTCTTCAGCGACCTTGAACCAGAGCACCTTGGCGTCGTCGGCGAGCGAAGGGGCTAGGTCGCGCTCGTCGGCCATGCCGGTCGTGTCGAGGTTGGCGAAGCGGACCAGGAGCGGTGTGCCGACGCTGTATCCATCGCGGCGAGCGTAGGGGGCCGGGTCGATGTGGATGTTCTGGAAGTTCTTGGGCAGGGTTGTCGCTCCGAAGGCGAGCCGCTTGCCGGTCGCGCTGGTGGCGTCGTCTGCGAGGTAGAGGTTTGAGGGCCAGGGCATCGCGCAGTGGCCGTCGTTGAGCGGGTCGCAGTCAGGGTTCGCTGCATCGCCTTCCTGGGGTTCGCGCGGGGCGCAGGCCTCCGCAGAGCCGTCGCTGTCGCTGGTATCGGTTGTCGTGTCGGCGCCGCTACCGCCCGTGTCGGCGGAGGTGTCGGACGAGCTATCCGCAGTCGTATCGGCTTCGGTCGTCGACTGCTTGCTGTCGTCCGAGCAGCCGATGACCAGCATCGGAAGCAGGAGGAGGGTCCAACGGGTTTGAAGGCGCATGCTGTTCTCCAGTCATTGAGGCAGGCAGAAGCCCTGCTGTCACGGTGTTCTCTTTGTCAGATCGATGACGTTTCGTCCATTTTGGTGTGCGCCCGCCCTCCGATCGCAACAGACATTCGACGCCCATGTCAACGCGGCGGCGTGAGGCCGAGGTCCACGTAGGGGTCGACGATCGTCGGTGTTCCCGTCTGCAGCCAGCTGTCGAGGAATCGGAGCCAGGCGTGGGCACCCACCCCGCTGTCGCCGATGTTGTTGTGGGTCGCCGTTCGCCAGTCAGGGGTCTCGAGGCTGCCCTCGTTGACCCAGTCGAACTGGATGGTGCCGCCCGTCGTTCCTGCAGGGAGGTTGGCCTCCACAGGGAGCGCGATGCCAGTCTCAAGAATGCCAATCGGCCGCAGGAGGGCGCCGAGGTGGGGCAGTTCGAGCGCCCGCGCGAGCGCGAAGTTGGAGACATTTGGCACGATGTCGTCGTCCAGCACATGGGCGTTGAGGAGGTGTACGGGCGCGCCGCCGTCGAGCCGCTGCGTGGAGATGAAGCGGGCAAAGCTGGCTGCATCTCCGCGGTCGATTGCAGTCTGGGCGAGGGGCCAGAAGCGGGCAACATCGTTGTCGTCGTAGCCCGATGGCTTGAGGAGGCTGACGAGGGGGCTGAAGGTCTCCGAGAACTGCAGGATGTCGGTCACACGGCCGCCGCCAACGACCAGCACGCCGGCCTTCACCTCGGGCGTGAGCGCCAGAAACTCCGGGCCCATGATGCCGCCGAGCGAGACGCCCAGGTAGCTGATGTTGTCTGTGGCGAGGTCGGCGGCCCCGTCGCCGTCGGCGTCGATGCCGCTCTTGAGCAGCTCGACGAGCGCGAGCTTGTCGTAGGATGCCTGGCGCCAGTGGTCGCGCAGCACGAGCGGCTCAAACCCCGAGCCGCCTAGGCCGAAGAACTCGATGAAGGCAGCGCCGCCGCCGCCGAGCGACGCGCGAGGATGCTCGCCATGCGCCGGTGCGTCGATGGAGATTGTTGCGATGCCTTGCGGTGCCGCGAAGTCGGCGAGGCGGCCGGCCTGCTGCCGCTCGCCGTTGAGGCCGTGGCCGAAGATGATGGTCGGGTAGGGCGCTGTCGCTGCGACGTCGGGCAGGGGCAGGTAGACGGTGGCGAGCAGGTCATAGGTTCCCAGAGGCGTCGCCTCTGCGTTGACCTCGATGACCTTCGCGGCGTTCCGGTAGTCGTCGGCGACGAAGCGCACCGTGCAGAGGCGGAAGAGGGGGCCCGTTTCACAGCCGAGCCGCTCCGTGACCGTCCGCGGACGCGAGGCAATCGAGGCAGCGATCCGGATCGCCTCATCGG
>JBIIFW010000265.1:0-4172 GCA_044236985.1 Bradymonadia bacterium
TGCATACCGGGTGTTGGACTCGGAGGCCTCCCGTTTGGTCACGATCAGGACCGAACCATGTTCCGCTGCCTTGATGGCGAACCAGAGACCGGCGATTCCGCTCCCAAAGACGAGGTAGTCTGCATCATAGTTCATGGCGAACGCCTCCAAGTGGCGGTTGGCTGCCAGCCGCAGCGACCATGCGCACGGGCCGGCCGCAACCGAAGTTCTGGCACTCCTGCGAAGCCTTTGCCATAGTAACCGCGATGTCGATGCACACCTTTTGCAACCTGCTCGCGCGGCGCCCGACGCGCTTCACGCTGGCGCTCAGCGCGCTGCTGCTCACCGTGGCGGCAGCAGCGCCGGCCCATGCGGACATCTACCGCTATGAGCAGCCGGACGGGACAGTGGTCTTCACCACCAAGCCGCAAGCCGGACAGGCTCCGACAACCGTCTACGGCAACCCGCGGGCAGCGACGCGGACCGGCGCGCAGCCGCGTCGGAGCTCCGCGGCCAGCGGTGCCGAGTCGCGCGCGCCCGGCCGCTACGACGCCTACATCCGAGAGGCAGCGGCCCGCTTCCAGATGCCAGTCGCCTTCATCAAAGCGGTTATCCAGATCGAGTCCGGGTTCAACCCCAACGCCGTGAGCCCGGTAGGCGCTCAGGGGCTGATGCAGCTTATGCCCGGCACCGCCACCGAGATGCAGTGCCCCGACCCCTTTGACCCCCGCGAGAACATCATCGCAGGCACCAAGCTGCTGCGTCTGCTCTCCAACCGGTACAACGGCGACATCAACCTCGTACTCGCAGCCTACAATGCCGGCCCCGGAAATGTTGCGAAGGTCGGCGGGATCCCCTTCGAGCAGACGCGGGTCTACGTCGAAAATGTCTACGCCGCCTACCAGCGATTCCTGACGGCAGAACGCCAACCCTAATCATCTCCGGAGTCGGCTTGGAACGGCAACACATCGGCATCGTCAAACGCGCCAACTTCCGTGAAGACATCTGGAACCTCCCCAATGTGCTCACCATGGGGCGCATCGCGGTCATCCCGCTCATCTGCTGGCTGCTCGCAGAGGGCACGCCACTCTACTGCCTCATCGCGGCATGGCTGTTCGGTGCCGCGGCCTTCACCGACTGGCTCGACGGCTACATCGCCCGAAAGCGGGGCCTCGAGTCCATGACGGGCAAGTTCCTCGACCCGCTCGCCGACAAGCTCCTCGTCATGGCCGTCTTCATTGTACTGCTGCCGATGCACCGCATCTCCGTCTGGTTCGTCGTCCTCTCTCTCACGCGCGAAATCTCCATCACCGCGCTGCGTGCGCTTGCAGCAGGCGAAGGGATCATCATCGCCGCCGAGTGGGGCGGAAAGTGGAAGACAGCCTTCCAACTCGTCGGCATCGTCTGCCTCATGCTGCACTACGAGTACACGCTGCCGCTCGGCTTCACCTCGCTCGATGTCCGCTTTCACCATGTGGGCATGGCACTGCTCTCCATCTCGCTCTACTACAGCCTCAACAGCGGCTGGGCCTACTTCCGCGACTTCGTCCGGGCGACCGACCCCCGCGCCAAGACCGCGACAGAATAGGCCGATGACACGAGGCTGCCGCTTTGCTAGCGCCCCCTTCGGCACCGACTGAGCCGCTTCGATCCCCGCTCGCCGAGAGTCCTGTGTGACGACCCACTCCGACGCAAGCCTGCGGCCACCGTGGCCACGGAAGAAGCTGACCTTCTCGCCCGAAGTCCACGCGATGAAGGAGGTCTTCCGCCGGCATGAACTCCGCACCGTCTGCGAAGATGCCAAGTGCCCCAACATGTCGGAGTGTTTCAGCCACCGCGAGGCGACCTTCATCGTCATGGGCGATCGCTGTACCCGGCGCTGCAGCTTCTGCGCCATCCCCACCGGCAAACCGGCGCAGCTCGATGCGCTCGAGCCGGTGCGGCTGGCACGGGCCGTCACCGAGCTCGGCCTGCGCCACATCGTGGTCACCGGTGTCGCCCGAGACGACCTCGAGGATGGTGGCGCGTCGCACTACGCTGCCTGCGTGCGCGAGATCAGGACGCACAACCCGGAGACCACCGTCGAGGTCCTCACCTCGGACTTCCACGAGCAGGAGAGCGCGCTCGCAACGCTCCTTGCCGAAGACCTGCATGTCTTCAACCACAACCTCGAGACCGTTGAGCGGCTCCACCGCGAAGTGCGCCCGCAGGCCCGCTACGACCGGAGCCTGCGCGTGCTCAAGCGGGCCAAAGAGCTCCGCCCCGACATCTTTACCAAGTCGGGGATCATGCTCGGGCTTGGCGAGACCGATGACGAGGTCGAACAGGTTCTCCGAGATATCCGAGCCCATGGCGTCGATGTCATGACCATCGGCCAGTACATGCAGCCGCTCAAGCGCAAGTCGGACGTGGCGGCCTACGCTTCACTCGAGCGGTTCGCTCACTTCGAGGCCTTCGGCAAGGCGCTGGGATTCACGCTGACGCTCTCCGGGCCCTATGTGCGCTCCTCCTTCGCCGCCGGCGATGCCGCTGCGCTCTTGGGGTCGCGCCGTCCACCTCTTTCGGAAGGCCAACTGCCATGAACCGCACGCGCCCTCACTCGCTTCTCGCGCTCGCGCTCCTGGTTTTCTCTCTGCTCTGCTGCGCCAGTCCCGCGGCGGCCCAGAGCGCAACGCGACTCCGACTGCTGGTGGCCGGAGCGCCCGCCTCCGGGCTCTCCGTCAAGCAGGCGGCGGATCTGGTCGAGGAGTCAGCCTACATCGCCGACGACTTCGGGCGCTACGCGGTGACGCGGACCTACCAGGTCGAGGCGGTCGCAGGCCGCGACCTGGCCGGCACCGTCGCCAGCTGCGAGGGCAGAGAGGCCTGCCTGGTGCCGGCGCTATCGGGCTCGCTCTTCGACTATCTGCTCCTCGTGCAGCCCACCGCCGTCCGGGATGGCGTCGAAGTCGTCTACAGGTTCATCGATATCCGCGCCGGCATCGTCGCCTCCACCACGCTCGCCCGGCTGCCCGGCCCCGTCGAGTTCGCCTACCTCCTCGGCGCCTGCCAGGGGGCACTCAAAGCGGCGCCCGACGCCATCGCGCCGAGCATCACACCCGCCCCTCTGTTTGTGCAGCAGCCGATGGGTGCCCCTGTCATGTTCCCCGCCGATGCAAGGGCGCAAGCGACGCCAGCCTACGCCTGGTTCTACGGCAGCGCAGCCCTGCTCTTCGGCTCGGGCACCCTGCTCGGCTTCGCGGCGGATGATGTGCAGCAAGAACTCCAGGCCCGTCCGCACACCGCCGCCCAGGTGACCGAATTGCAGGACGAAGGCGAGGCCAAGCAGACCTACGCCAACATCGCCTTCGGTGTTGGTGCCGCGGCACTTGCGTCAGGTGTCATCTTCCATGTCCTCGACTCGGAGGACGGAAAGAGGTCGCGACTGGAGCTTCGCACCGACCTCCGCTCGGTCTCGCTCGACTGGCGGTTTTAGCGCCGGCGGAAGAGCATCCGAACGCCCGGCAGTCCGAGCGCGGCGGGGCGCTCGAGCACCAGCCAATCGGTCGTCGCGTCCACGCAGTACAACTGCTCGACTGCTAGGCCTGAGGCGTAGTCGAATCGGAGCGAGCCCTCTGCTGCAGACCACTGCCCCTGCTCGACGACACCCAGTTCGATGCGCTGCTCTGAGCAGCCGCAGGTGGGGCCCGTCACGCTGCAGTCGCCGCCCAAGGCGCTGCCGCGACAGAAGTCGCCATTGCCGTAGCAGGAGGTCGGGATACGGCTGTCGAGCGTGAGCCGCCGCTGCTCGTAGTCGAAGCGGAGCAGCCCGTTGTCTCGCAACTCCATGACCCCCGCCGCGCTGCCGGTGGCGGCGTAGGAGGCGCTGGTGCAGGTGCCGCCGAGCGGGTCGTAGCCCTCGGGGAAGGGGCAGTAGCGGACGATCTCCCAGGCTCCGTTCGGCGCAAGCTCGCATCCTGCCGGAAAGCTGAGGCCGGTGAGCAGGTCTGCGCAGTCCGCAGAGCCCTGTGCTGATGTGTCCGAACTGCTTGATGCTTCGTCGGCGCAAGCAGCCAGCGCGCCCAGCGCTATCCAGAGGAGCAGCCGCTCCGACAGGCGCAGACTAGGCACCACCGGCCGCATGAAGCACCCGCTGCCAGGCGGCACGGGACTGGAGCAGCGCCGCCCGTTGGCGGCCCGGCGCGGCCTCCGCA
>JBIIFW010000266.1:0-4162 GCA_044236985.1 Bradymonadia bacterium
GCCGTAGGCCATCGGCCAGCCGAAGGGTAGGACGACCAGCGTGCCGATGAGCAGGCCAAAGAGGAGACTGACGATTACAAGACGCATGGGTTGACCTAGTCGGCGTCGATACCCGGCGCGGGGAAGGCGGTGATGAACTCGCGGACCTCGGCCTTGATATGGGCGAGCGCGGCGTCGTTGTCGTGAGAGGTGACGACGCGGTCGATCCAGGCCGCAAGGCGGGGCATCTCGGAGGGCGGCACGCCGCGCGAGGAGATGGCGGGGCTGCCGATGCGGATGCCCGACGGGTCGAAGGGCTTGCGGGGGTCGAAGGGGATGCTGTTGAAGTTGCAGACGATGCCGGCCTTATCGAGCGCCTTCGCGGCAACCTTGCCCGAGACGCCCTTCCCCGTGACGTCGACGACGAGCAGGTGGTTGTCTGTGCCGCCCGTGACCATGCGGAAGCCATGGGAGGTGAGTGCCTCGCTGAGGGCTGCGGCGTTGTCGATGACGCGGCGGGCGTAGGCAGCGAAGGATGGCAGCGTGGCCTCTCGCGCAGCCACGGCGATGGCGGCGGTCGTGGCGTTGTGGGGGCCGCCCTGCAGGCCAGGGAAGACGGCGCGATCGATGGCTGGCGCGAGGGCGGCGCGGCATAGGATCATGCCGCCGCGAGGGCCGCGGAGGGTCTTGTGGGTGGTCGAGGTGACGACGTCTGCGTAGGGGACCGGCGATGGATGCAGGCCGGCGGCTACGAGGCCCGAGATGTGGGCGATGTCGCAGGCAAGGTAGGCGCCAACCTCATCAGCGACCTCGCGGAAGAAGGCCCAGTCAACGAAGCGCGGGTAGGCGGTGGTGCCGGCGAAGATGAGCTTGGGCTTCACCTCGTGGGCGATGCGCCGCACCTCGTCGTAGTCGATGCGCTCGGTGACCTTGTCGACCGGATACTGGTGCGACTGGTAGAGTTTGCCAGAGAAGTTGACGCCCCAGCCATGCGTGAGGTGGCCGCCGTGCGGCAGGCCGAGCCCCATCACGGGAGCGCCGGGCTCGATGAGGCCGAAGTAGACGGCCATGTTGGCGGGCGAGCCCGAGTAGGGCTGCACGTTGGCATGTTCTGCGCCGAAGAGGGCCTTGAGCCGGTCGATGGCGAGCTGTTCGACCTGGTCGATATACTGCTGGCCCTCGTAGTAGCGCTTGCCGGGGTAGCCTTCGCTGTACTTGTTGGAGAGCGGAGTGGAGGAGGCCTCCTGCACAGCGCGCGATGCGTAGTTCTCACTGGCGATGAGGCGAATGACGGTGCGCTGGCGCTCCTGCTCGCCGTCTACGAGGGCTGCGATTTCAGGGTCTTGCTTACGGAGCGCATCATACATCGGAACCTCCCGCGTGGTGGGTCGGAGGGATAGCAGAAGGAGGCGCTGCATAGAAGCGGAAACGGCGTGGAATCAGCTGTGCGCGACACCATCGACGGCGGCGCGTTGACGGCCTCGGAGAGCGCGGATAGCAGGCGGCGCAACCCCTGTTTGCACGACCATGACGCTATCTCTGACCGAAACGCTGACCCGCCTCGCTGCAGCGCTGGCGACCGCTGCCGCGTTGGTCTGGTGCCTGCCTGGCTGGGTGGCGTCGGTCGACCCGTCGCTCGATGCAGCCGCTCGCTATGTGGCGTCGCAGTACCGTGAGGGAGATCTTGTGGTGCTGGCCGGTAGCGCTCGGAGCTATGAGCTGGAGCGGATGGGCGAACTGCCCGCGATCGCCGCTGATGGGCTGCCGTACGAGGCCTTCCGAGCGCAGCGGGTCTTTGTGATCGGCGCCGGACCGGCGGCTGTCAGCCTCGCTCGTACGCTCGAGCACAAGGGGTTTCGCCTCTGGCAGCGGCAGATTGGCATCGAAGAGGTGTCGCTCTTCCGCGTGGCTGCGCCTGTGACGGTGCTGCGCGATTTCACCGCCGATCTCGCCGGATTGATGGTCTCGGTGCGCAAGGATGGAAAGGAGCTGCCATGCAGCCTGGTGGGCGACCGCTACATCTGCGGCAAGGAGTCGTGGCAGCAGATTCACCGGGTGGTGGAGACCATCGGAGGCGAGCCGCTCGAATGCATCTGGAGCCACCCTCTGCCCAAGGCAGACCTCCTCATCAAGCTGCCGGAGGTGCAGGGTGCAACCCACCTCACCGGTTGGATTGCGCAGAGTGACTATGCCGCATCGCTGCCGACAGGCGCGGCCATCGAATTCGAGGTCTCCGGCGTGAGCCTCTACCGCCGCTTTGTGAGCCAGCGGACGAAGGGACGACAGGAGATAAGCCAGCCGCTCAACGGGGCGGCCGCAGGCCCGCTGCAGCTCAAGATCCGCTCGTCCGAGACGGGGGCGCGCCACTTCTGCTGGTCGCTCGCGGCGGTCGTGCAGCGGGAGGACCACCGATGAGGCGGCTGCTCGTGGCGGTGACGATGGCGGCGGTTGCCGCTGCCTATCTGATCCTGTCGCCCTACTTCGAGAAGCTCAACAACCCGAACGAGAATGTGCGGGTCTACATGGCGCTGTCGCTGGCAGAGTCGCAGACCTTCGCCATCAACAGCGTCGCGGCACGCTGGGGCTATGTGAACGACAAGGCGAAGAAGGGCGACCTGCTCTTCCCCGGCAAGGCGCCGGGCACCTCCTACCTCGCTGCGCCGTCCGTCTGGTTGGGGATCAAGGTGTCGGCCATGCGCGGCGTCGAGGCGACCAAGCAGGCGGTGGTCTCGTGGGCTCGGCTGGGAGCGACCACGCTGCCGCTGCTCCTCTTCTTCCTCCTCTACCTGCGGGCAACGCGGTGGGTGACGGACCACCTGCCGACGCGGCTGCTCGGCCTGCTGATGCTGGCCTTGGGCAGCACGCTGCTCTCCTATGGCGGTCTGGCGGTCTCGCACTCGGTGGCCGCGGCTGCGAGCTTCGGCGGCTACCTCGCCGTGCTGGCCCATCGGCGCGAGCCGGACCGGGCCTACCTGCCGCTGCTGGCGGGGCTCTGCTTCGGCGGCGCCGTGATGCTGGAGTATCCGGGTCTCTTGGGTGCAGGGGTGGCCTGGCTGCTCGGCTTCTGGGGGTCGCCGCGGCGGGTCCGATACACGCTGCTGACGGTGGCGGGGTCGCTGCTGCCCATCGGCCTGCTGGCGCTCTTTCACCTGCGGGCCTTCGGGAGCATCGGTTCGACGCCCTACGCCAACCTGGAGAACCCCACCTTTGCGGCCTATGTCTCGGGTGGCTTCTTCGGCCTCAAGGCGCTGCAGTCCAACGCCTTCATGGGGAGCTTCTTTGCGCCGGCGACGGGCCTCTTCTGGTTCGCGCCCTGGACCATCCTGGCGGTAGTCACCCTGTCGCTCGCGGTGACCTCGCCGCGGCTCCGCGAACCCGCCCTGCTCGCCATCGGCACCCTTGTGGTCTACGGCATCTTCATCTCGATGGTGCAGGACTGGCGGGGTGGATGGGGGGCCGGGCCCCGCTACATCGTGCCGGCAGTGCCGGTGTTGGCCTGGTACCTCTTGCATGTGCTGGCGGAGCTCCGCGGCAGCCGGGTGGGCGACCTGCTCTGGGCAGCGACGGCCTCCTTGGTGCTGGTGGCGATGTTTGTCTGCGGTCTCTCTGCCGCCTTCTTTCCGCACTACCCGCTCGACTCTCTCAACCCCGTCTTTGAGCTTGGCACCTATCTGTTGTCGCGGGGCGTCTGGCCGCACACCTCGCTGGGTTGGTTTGGGGTGCCTGCTGCGTGGGCCATCGGGCTGGTCGCGGCGCTGGCCTTCGGCTGCTGGGGCGCGGTGGTCACCCAGGCTGCGAGCGAGCGCGGCTGGCGCGGCTGGGCGGCGGCGGCGGCCTCGCTGGCCTTTGCGCTGGGGCTGCTCACGGCGATGTCGCGGGTCGAGACGCCCGACCGAGCGCAGGTCGACAAGGCGCGGGCGCTGGTCTTTTCGGTCTGGGAGCCGCGTGAGGCGCACGGCCTAGCGGCACCCTCCGGCGAACCGCGCGATGGCTGCGCGCTGCCGGCTGCCTGCACGCCTGCCGAAGACGCTGCGGCGATGCGTCGGCTCGGTGCGTCGGGCTATGAGCGGGCCGCGATGGGCCGCTGGAATGCCCCGGCCGTCGGAGTCGTTGCATCGCCCGAATCCCCTGAGAAGGCCTCCCCATGAGCGACACCCAAACCCCCAACCCTACTTGGCTCCGG
>JBIIFW010000267.1:0-4129 GCA_044236985.1 Bradymonadia bacterium
AGACGATGCGCCCATGCCCTCTGACGCCTATGCGCGCTCCAAGTACGAAGCTGAGGCGCTTCTCCGCCACCTGACAGCGACCGGCGACATGAAACACATCATCTTCCGGCCGCCGCTGATGTACGGCCCGGGGGTGAAGGCCAACATGTATGCCCTGCTCCGATGGGTCGACCGCAGGCGCCCGTGGCCCTTCGGTGCCATGGAGAACGGGCGGAGCCTGCTCTTTGTAGGAAACATGGCAGACGCCATCGTTACGGCGCTGGCCGCCCCGCGAGCGGTGCAGAAGACCTACCTGCTCGCCGATGGACCGCCCGTCTCCACCTCGGACATTCTGCGGGCTGTGGCGGTAGCCATGGAGCAGCCCATCTTGATGGCCCCACTCTCTGGCAAGCTTGCTGGCCGACTGCTCGCCCTGGCTGGACGCCAAGACCTGCGTCGCCGCCTCTTCGGCTCCCTGGTGGTCGACGGGGCCCCGTTCTGCGAGGACACCGGTTGGACGCCTCCGAGCTCCCTTGCCGATGGCCTCAAGGCGACCGTTGCATGGTATCGCGAGGAGGGTCATCGATGAGTGCCGTTGCGCTCCTATGGGTTCTCGCCGCCGCGTTCGCGGCCTCAGCAGGAACCGAGTTTGTACGCCGTCAGGCTGTGCGGCTCGGTGTGCGCGATCTACCTAACGAGCGGAGTTCGCACACCGTCCCCACGCCGCGCGGCGGCGGGCTGGCGATGGTGCTGGTGATGCTCACCGCTTGGGTGACGCTGGGGTTCCAGGGCCTGATTCCGTGGCAATGGGCTACCGCGCTGACAGCGGGTGGCGCGCTCACCGCGCTCGTCGGTGGCATCGACGACCTCCGCTCGTTGTCGGCGCGCGCCAGACTCATTGCTCATCTTGCTGCGGGCCTCGGGATCGCCGGCGCCTTCGCCGCGAGCCACGGCGCGATTCACATTACCCCGGAGATCCTGCTTCCGGCATGGGCAGCGCCCCTCTTCGTTGTGCTGTTCGTGGTCTGGTTCATCAACCTCTTCAATTTCATGGATGGCATCGACGGCATCGCAGGTGGGCAGAGTGCCAGCACCTGTGCAGTCGCTGCGGCCATCTGCCTCGCGGCTCACCAACCCGTCACAGCCCTCTGCTTTGCCCTCCTCTCGGCAGTCTCGTTGGGCTTCCTGACCCGAAACTGGCACCCTGCCCGCATCTTTATGGGCGATGTCGGCAGCGGCTTCATGGGATTTGCGCTCGCCGCAACGAGCCTCTTCGCTGATCAGCAAGGTGGGTTGACCCTGCCCCTCTTTGCGCTGCTCTCCGGTACCTTCGTCGTCGACGCGACCTATACCCTCATCCGGCGGCTCGTAGCCGGCGAGGCGGTGGCGCAGGCCCACCGCGACCACGCCTACCAGCATGCTACGCAGCGGGGGGCAAGCCACGCCAAAGTGGCGGGGGGCTACATTGCAGTCAACCTGCTCTGGCTTGCGCCGCTGACCTGGTTCGGCGCAAACTGGCCCACTTGGACGCCTGCCCTCATTGTGATTGCATTCGTCCCGCTTGTTGCGCTCTGCGTGCGACTCCGCGCCGGAATCAGAGGCGGATGAGCCCTAGCGCTTGACCGTATCGCAGCCGAAGTCGATCTCGACCGAGCCCGTGACGCTCACACAGGAGGCGCCGCAGAGTTCGAGCGTCCGCGGGTCGGCGGGGTTGTCGTAGTACCAGCCGGGCTCGACGCCGCAGGCCGTCGCGTTGGCGACGTTGGGGATGAGGGTCCGCTCACCCAACGCGGCAGCGTAGACATTGACCTGTTCGGGGTTCACCGACAGGCCGCCGCCGGGGGAGGGAATGGCGTAGCTGCAGGGCACCGAGGTGGTCTCCACCACCGCCGCGGCAATGGCGTCGGAGACGGGCCCCCAATCTGCCGCACAGATGCTCTGCACGATGCCGCCGGTTGCGGCACTCAGGCCCAGATACTCGGTGCCAACACGGTAGCCGCAGGGGCAGCCCGCCACGACGCAGCCGTCCGTGTTGCTCTCAAGTTCGGTCGCATCGCGCGTCACGATGCTGTGCACAATCGGGCGCCGCAGGAAGCCGGGCGAGAGCGCCTCGATCCGTGCGTCGAAGTCGGCCGCAGTGATGGCCGAGTCGTCGTCGGAGACAACGACAATGTGTGTGGTGGCGCCCGGCCGAAGCCGGCTCCGGTAGTTCGCATAGCCGTCGACGATGGCGGTGAGCGCGTTCGTCCGGGTGTTGCTCGACGAGACACCCTCGATGGTCACCCGCTCGTGGTAGTAGCGCTCGCCATCCAGATCGCGCCCAAGCGGGCAGACGCCGGCATCCGTGGCCGACAGCGGGGGCGGAACGCAGACATGATACTTGCCGTCACCAATTGTCGGGTCGTCGTTGGAGACCATCACCACCTGGGCGTCAATGCCAGACGAGATGATGAAGTTGGCAAAACGGTTGAGGTTGGCAGAGACCGCCGTGACCTCCTCCTGCATGCTCAGGGAGTTGTCGACGACCCAGATGATGTCGGCGGGCAGGATGGCAGGAACGGCCGGCGCGGTGGTGGTCGCGCAGATGACCGGACCGTCGGCAGAGCCATCGGAGGCATCCTCCAACGCGTCTGGTGCTGTGTCGGAGCCGCTGCCAGAATCCGCGTTCAGCGTGTCATCCTCAGCGGAGCCGTCGAGCGAGGTATCGGCGCTCGAGCCGCTGCCATCGCCGAGCACGCCTTCCGATGTGTCGCCAGCCGTCGAGGTGTCGCCCGTGGTGGGCCGACCGCTGTCGCTCGGCTCTGGGGCCTTCGCGGAGGAGCCTCCGGCCGCCGTACAGCCCGTGAGCAGCAGCAAGAGGCCCGCGATGCCCAGTTTTGAAGTCACAGCCATGCAAGCCTCCTACCCGACCCGAACTTTGTCGCAGGCGGGGCGCAGCGGCGCAAGCGGGGCTGCGTAAACTTCGGTCGCTTTAGAACATGTAGCCGAGCCCGGCGCTGGTCACCTGCTCCTCGCTGCCGGCCTCGGCTGTGCGAACGATGTGGTCCAGCTTGAAGGCAATCTGCGGGATGGGGCGCCAGGTGAGGCCGAAGACAAGATCGGTCCCCGCGGTCTCAGGGTCGACCAGACCGTCGGCCACTTCAGCGGTGGTGTCGTACTGCTCGTAGCGAACGAAGGGGACGAGCTCCTGGCTCCGACCCGCGAGTTCGAGCAGGTCTACGCCCAGTTCAAGGTAGCCGCCCGTGATCAGCGAACCGACGACGGACGCGGGCTTGGCGGGAATCGCCGGCGTGGTAGCAGTGGCGGGCACGGCGGCAGTAGCAGGCGTTGCAAGCGCCTCGGAGCCGCTGAGCGAGAAGGCTGCGACCTCCGCGCGCGCCTCGATGGCGTGGTTCTTGTAACGAAGGTCGAAGGCACCGCCGGCAACGCCAACCTCGACCTGCTTGTCAGGAATGTTCGCACCCGCGTCGCCGACATAGCCCGACAGCGCGACCTCGAGCCCCATCGCCGGCTCGGCGTGCAGCCTTGCCACAAAGGCAGGTGCGCCGGCGTAGGCCTCTGCGACACCGGTCCGTCCGCCGCGCAGCCCTTTGCCCGCGGAGAAGTCGGCCGCGTTGAGCCCGGAGATCAGATAGGCCTCGTAACCGGCGGTCTCTCCGATGGTGCCAACCACGCCGAGCCCCGCCTCGCGCCAGGTCGTAGGAATGATGACGCTATCGACCTTGGGCCGCTCAACACCGTGGAAAGCGGTAGGTTCGTGGATGTTGTTCAGGTGGCCAAAGGGAACGAGGACGAGTCCTGCGCGGACCCGAAAGGGGAGCGTCTGACTGCCATACTCGATGAAGGCCTGCTCGAGCTCGACCGCGCCGGGTTTGCCAGGCCCTGCGTAGGCATGCTCCATTTCGAGCTCGGAGTAGAATCGAAAGTTCTCATCGTACTGATGACCGAAGAAGAGGACGAAGCGGTGGAAGTCGACCTCGCCAGCCCTCCCTCCGTCGCCGTCCGCGGCGCTCGAGAGGTGGAGCTCACCGTAGCCGCCGAGGGAGAATGCGGGCTTGGTCGGTGAGGCCGGCTCTTCGATCGGAAGGATGAGTTCTTGCGCCGTGACGGGAGCGGCAAGGGGCACGGTGCAGCACAGCAGAGCGAGGGG
>JBIIFW010000268.1:0-4124 GCA_044236985.1 Bradymonadia bacterium
CGTAACCTCGATGATCATGGGGGCTTCGAAGGCGAGGAGCGAGGGGGGCCGGATCTCACCGACGCGGAGGTCGTCGACCTGGGCGACCGCCTTCCGGATGGCGGCCTCTGCCGCCTTCTCGGCACGTTCGAGGGAGGGTTGCGGCGCGGCCTCGACCAGGAGCGCGGCACGATGCGGACCACGGTCCTGCAGGTTGGTATCGTCGGAGGCCGCACCGATGCTGGTGCCGACGCCGGCGATCGCAGGGGAGCGGAGGAGGCGTGCTTCGAGCGCGGCGGTACGCTCGGCGGTGCTCTCGATGGGCGTGCCTGCGGGCAGTTCGATATCGACGGCGAGCACGCCTTGGCGCATCTCCGGCAGCAGCGAGAGGCCGAGTCCGGAACCGGCCCATAGTCCCGTCGCGGCAAGGAGTGCGGCGATGGCGAAGACGGCTGCCGGCTGACGGAGCGAGGCGGCGAGAAGGATCCGGTAACCGGCAGCGGCGGCGTCGTACCCGCGGTGGAACAGGTAGGTGAAGGGGCGAAGGAGGAGGCCCATGGCGCGTGAGACAAGCCACCACAGGGCGACGAGAAGCCCGCCTACGATCGCAACAAGCGCACCCAGCAGGGAGAGGAGGAGGCCGAAGACAAGGCCCACAGTCAGGCGGAGAAGCGCGAGGGGGAAGAGCAGCGGCGAGGCGAGGCGGAGTATCGTTCGAAGTGGGCCGGGGGGCAGCGCTCCGAAGGCGCGCCACTCTGTCGCAGCGCTGTTCCAAGCGGACAGGACGGGCGAAAGCGAGAAGGCACCGCGAAGCCGGTCCGAGAGCGGAACAGCGGCCTTCGGCGCCTCTTCGTTGGCCGCCAGCGCGAGCCCCTCGTCTGCGGCCAGCTGCTGGGTGAACTGACCGAGCATGCCCCGGCCGACGGTGGCGGCAAACATGGGCACGAAGACAAGGGAAAAGATGAGGGAGGCGGTGAGTGAGATGACGACTGTCCAGGCAAGGTCGCCGAAGATCTGGCCGGCGACGCCCTCGATGAAGCCCAAGGGGGCAAAGACGGCGACGGTGGTCATGGTAGAGGCGAATACGGCGGCGCCGACCTCTTCTGCGCCTCGGATGGCGGCGGTGCGAGGGCTATCGCCGAGCGCCTGTCGTCGTGCGATGGACTCAAGCACGACGATGGCGTCGTCGACCACCATGCCGGTCCCGAGCGCAAGGCCACCGAGCGACATGATGTTGAGGCTGATGTCGAGCATCTTCATGCCGGCGAAGGTGACGAGGGCCGAGATGGGGATGGCGAGCCCGACAGCGACAGTCGATAGGCCCGAGCGGAGGAAGAGGAAGATGACGACAATGGCCCAAAAGGAGCCCATGACGGCGGCATCGGTGACCTCCTTGATGGAGGCCCGTACAAAGACGGCCTGGTCTCCGACGATGCGGAGTTTGACGCCGGCCGGCGCCTCGTCCTGGAGCGTGGTCGCGCGTTCGGCGTCGCCGCTGCCGTCGGCAGCTTTCACCCCGACACCAGGCAGGTTGCCGAAGAGGCGCTGATGGACCGCGTTGGAGACGGAGACGAGGTTGGCGTCGCCATCTTTGAAGACAGAGACCTCGACGGCGGGCGAGCCGTCGAGACGGGTGATGACCTCAACGGGCCGGAGCTCGCGTGTGATGGTGGCGACGTCGCCGATGCGGACGGTGGCGGAGCCTGAGCGGAGCGGGAGGTTGGCGAGTTCGGAGGCCGAGGTGACCTCGTTGACGGAGCGGACGAGGTAGTCGACGCCTTCGTTGCGTAGCTGGCCTCCGGCGACATTGATGGTCTGGCTGCGGAGCGCGGTCTCGACCTCGCTGATCTGCACGCCGGCGGCGCTGAGCCGGTCGCGGTCGAGGGCGACGCGGATGAGTTCGTCGCGGCTTCCGCGGGTGCGGACGGAGGCGACACCGGCGACGCGCTGGAGCTCCGGCTCGATGAACTCCTTTGCGTAGCGGGCAAGCTCGGTGGCTGGCTGGTCGCCGGAGATGGCGACCCGCAGGACGGGGTCGAGCGCGGGGTCGTAGCGGAGAAGCGAGGGCTTGCCGGCGGCGCTGTCGAGCTCGAGGACGTCGAGGCGCTCACGGACCCGCTGCGAGGCGAGGTCGAGGCGCGTTCCCCAGCGGAACTTGAGGGTGACGTCGGAGACGCCCGGGCGCGAAACACTCTGCACGCCCACCACGTTCTCGACCGTGCCGACCACCTTCTCGATGGGGTCGGTGACAGCCTGCTCCACCTCTTCCGGCGCGGCTCCGTCGAAGGTGGTCCGGACGGTGATGGTGGGGTAACTCAGGTCGGGGAGCAGCGCGAGGGGGAGCTGGCCGAGCGAGACGAGGCCGAAGACCGCGATCGCGACGGTGGCCATCCAGGTTGCGACGGGGCGGTCTGCGGCGATGGCAGACCAGCTTCGCGCCTTCATCGCCCTGCCCCGGAGCCTTCGGCCGCAGACGCGGCGCCGCTGCCAGCGGGCGCGGCAGCGGGCGCGGCAGCAGCCTCTGCTTGAGCGATGACCTTGGCGCCTGCATCGAGACCGCTCTGTCCGACGACCACCACCTGGGCCCCCTCTGCGAGACCCGAGGTGACCTCAACAAAGCCTCGGTATTCGAAGCCGAGCTTGATGGACTGACGCTCGGCGACGGAGGCTGTGCCTTTGGCACGGACGACGAAGACCGAGGTCTCCTGGCCGCGGTAGAGGACCGCGCGGGCGGGGATGCGGAGGGCGTC
Source organism: Bradymonadia bacterium (assembly GCA_044236985.1). Lineage (GTDB taxonomy): Bacteria > Myxococcota_A > Bradymonadia > REDH01 > REDH01 > CAIWGR01. The sequence goes on from JBIIFW010000268.1 coordinate 2,730, forward strand.
AGCGTGGGCATCGACGACGAACTCGGCACGGACGAACATGCCGGGCCGGAGCCCTTCGGTCTGGTCGGCGGGGATGGCGACCAGAATGCCCGCGGTGCCTGTCGAAGGGTCGACGGTGGCGTCGATGCGGGTGACGGTCGTCTCGAGCTCCCAGGCTGTCCGAGCGTCGGCGCGGAGGCGGACCTTAGAGCCGACCTTGAGGCTCTGGAGCCAGCGCTCCGGGAGCAGGAAGCGAGCGGAGAGTGCCTTGGGGTCGGCGAACTGGCAGATGGGCGTGCCGGGCGAAACGAGCGCGCCCGCCTGCGCTTCGCGGCGGAGCAGCATCCCGTCGAAGGGCGCGCGGATCTCGCCGTCGCCTACCCGGAGGGTCGCCCGGTCACGTGCCGAAGCGGCGGAGGCCAGACGGACCTCGAGCTCAGTGAGGATCTGGCGGGCAACGAAGCCCTTTTCGACGAGCGGCCGGACACGGACCAGTTCGCGCTCGACCTGGGCATGGAGGCGGCTGGCCTCCTGGGCTGCCATCACGGCATCCTGCGCATCGACGCGTGCGAGCAGTGCGCCCTTCGCAACGGCTGCGCCCTCTTCGACCTCGTAGGAGATGAGCTTTCCCGGAGCCATCGTGGAGAGCGTCACGGAGGCATCGCTGGCAAGCGTGGCAGTGGCCGAGACGACCTGCTCCATCACACCGCGCACCACCTTGGCGACCTCCACGGGGACGGGGGCGGCTGCAGCGCTGCCCTCGGGGGCCTCCTTGTCCTGGTCGTCGCCCTGCTTGCTGCAGGCGGCGAAGAAGAACAGCCCGCAGAACGCGAATCGGACGAGTGGCGACGAGGTTCGTTTGCCGTGGCTCGCAGCAGGTTCTACAAGGAGGTCCATCGATGGTCCGAGCGAGGGTGTCTGGAAGATGAAGAGGGAGCCCGCAGTCGCATCCGCAAGCAGCACAGCCCCGTGGTGGCGGCGCGTGCCTTGGTTGACCGTAGCCGTGCTCGGCCTGCTGGTCGCGTATAACATCCATTGGTACCGTTCGCACCCTCAGTCGGCGGGAGGATCGGGTCCGCAGAGCGCTTTGATCGGACACCCTGCGCCGACCTTTTCGCTTCGGACGATGGACAGCGAGACCATGACGTCGCTCGCGGCCACCACGGGTCAGGTCCGGCTCATCGATTTCTGGTCCACCGGCTGCGGCCCCTGCAAACGTGAGCTCCCCTCCTTGGCCGTGCTTGCGCGGGAGCTGGGCAGCGAGCCCTTTACGCTGCTGTCGGTCAACATCGACGAAGACATGGCAGACCGTGGCGGAGCGATCCGCCGCGCGCTGGGTGGTGCAGCGGGAGCCTTCCCGATCCTCTTGGATGATGGGTCAGCGTCGAGCCAGTACGCGGTCTATCGGATCCCATT
>JBIIFW010000269.1:0-4119 GCA_044236985.1 Bradymonadia bacterium
TCAGACCTCATCTCGGTCGGTGCCGAGGCGAAGCTCTCTGCGCTCCGTAAGGCCCGCAGCCGCGACCCTCAGTTCTCCGGGGCCGCGCCCGCCGCGCCCGCTCCTGAGGCTGCGCCCGAGCCTGCAACTGCCCCTGCTGCCGAGTACTGGGATGCCTTCGCCTCGCCGCTCGAGGCGGACCAATCGAGCCCGCGCAACACCCGCGAGTCCGCCACGGTCTATGCCGACCGCGCCGCCCAGGTGCCCGCCCAGTTCCGTACCATCAGCGACCTCTCCGTCGTGGACGATCTGCCCTTCTCGCCCGATGAGGACTTCGGGCAGATTCAGCGCAAGCGCTGGATCCGGGTTGCCATCGCCTTCGGCGCGCTCGTCGTGGCATCGCTGCTCTTCTACTTCTTCGTGATCGCCAACCCGTCGACGCCCGTCTCGGGGCCCCCTGCGCTTTCCCCTGCGCCCACCGGCCGTTGACCATGAAGGCGGTCCTCCTGACGCTGCTGCGGCTCGCTGCGCTGACCTCGGTCGGCGCCGGCTGCACCATCGATTTCAACGAGGACATCAGCTGTGAGACGGCGGCAAACTGCCCCGTCGGGTTTGGCTGTGACCTGACCGTGGCCCGTTGTGTCCCCGATCCCGACGGGCTGCTCGTCCAGGACACCGGCACCACGGAAGATACCGTCGACCGCCCCGACCTTGGTGGCGACACCGCAGATACCACCGTTGACAGCGGGTCGGGCGACACCTCCGACGCCACCGACACCACTGAATCGGACGGCTCCGCCGCCGACACCACCGCAGACACCGAGCCACCCTGTGTGCCCTCTGACGAGGTCTGCGACGGCCTCGACAACGACTGCGATGGGGCGGCAGACAACGGCATCTTCTGCAACGGCTGCCAGCCTGGCATGGCGCGCATCGAGCGAGTCGGTGCCACCGCCTTCTGTGTTGACCTGCACGAGGCCTCGCGCCAGGACGCGACCGCCGATGCGGTGGGCAGCGACAGCTCGCTCGCCACCTCCCGCGCCGGTGTGCAGCCTTGGAAGGGAGCCACCTTCGCCGCAGCCGGCGACGCCTGCGCCGCCGTTGGCAAGCGGCTCTGCTCCGATGGCGAATGGGTCGCCGCCTGTCAGGGCGCCGAGACCCGCCTCTACCCCTACGCGCAGCTCTACGCGCCGACCACCTGCCACGGCATCAACGCGCCGCCCACCTCCGGGCCGGTCGCAACGGGTCTCTTCTCCGGGTGCGTGAGCCAGGACGGCCTGTTCGATATGTCGGGCAACGTCGAAGAGTGGAGCGCCGACCGTCGCGTGCGTGGCGGCGCCTTCAACGACGTGCAGAACAACCTCAAGTGCACCTCTGCCGACGCGACGGTCAATCCGACGCTCGCGCAGGACAGCGTGGGCTTCCGCTGTTGTGACGACCTCCTCTAGCGGCGACCGCAGGGATGCTCTAACCGCGAAGGCAGTCCATTCCCCGCCACAGGCCCCATGAAGCCATTTTTTGCCCCCCTTATCCTCTTCCTCGCGCTCAGCGCGCCGCGCCTTCGAGCGGAGGAGCTGCCTCCCGCTGAGGCAACCGCCGAGAGACCCGCAGCTCCGACGGGCTTTGTCTTCGGCTCCTACGGCCGCGTGACGGCCAGCTCCGATGGGGCAGGGGGCTCCGGCAAACAGCTCGCCGTGGTCGCTCATCCACCCCGGCTCGAGGAGCAGCCCTACCTCGAACTCGACCTCTCCTACCATACTGCGGAGCCGGAGTTTGGCCGCTTCCGCATCGTCACGACGCTGGCTGTCTCCGACGCGATGTTCCACTCCGACGGCGACTTCGACGGCAAGATTGCCCTCCGCAACGCCTTCGTGGAGGGGCGCGATCTTGGCGTGGACGACCTCTCTGTCTGGGTCGGCTCCCGCATGCTCCGCGGCGACGACATCTACCTCCTCGACTTCTGGCCGCTCGACAACCTCAACACGGTCGGCGCAGGAGCGGCCTGGGGCGCGGCTGGCAAGACCCGCATCAGCGGCCACCTCGGCCTCAACCAGGTCAAGAACGCCTACCAGTATCAGGAGATCCTGGTCCCCGACCCCGAGTTCGGCACCGACCCTGTCATCCTGATGGACCGCGTCCGGCTCATCGGCTCGCTCCGCGCCGAGCAGCCCGTCGAGGTAGGCGGACTCTCGGGCAAACTGGTCGGCTACGGCGAGGTTCACCGCCTCGGCGAGGGCGTCGCGGAAGATGTTGAGAAGGTCCGCCAGCTCATGCCGAGCGAGCTCGGGACGACGCTTGGCGTAGAGGCCGCCGTCTGGGGCTTCGGCGAGCGCGGCTTCGCCAACCTCTTCCTGCGGCATGCCAGCGGCATCGCGGCGCTGGGCGAACTCGCTACGCCTACGAGCGGGCTCGCGCAGGATGGCTCGGTGACCGACACAAGCTCCACCCGCGTCGCCATGAGCGCGGGCTTTGGTGCAGGCCGGTTCGACCTCATCGCCGGCGCCTATGTGGACTGGTTCTCGGATGCCGACACGGTCAACTACGACGGCGACGACTACTACGAAGGCACCATCGCGCTCCGCCCCTCCTACCGGGTCGCGGGCGGCTACAAGCAGGCCTTCGAGATCTCCTACCAGGGCCACCGCTCCAACGGCCTGTCGCCCCGCACCGACACCTTCCTGGTGCCAGCCATCTTCAAGGCGGCCGTCATCCCCACGCTCTCCGCCGGCACCGGCCCCTTTGCTCGCCCCGAACTTCGACTCATCTACCAGCTCTCGGTGCTCAACGACGGCGCGCAGGAGCAGTATCCCGTAGAGGATGTCCGCCGTCGCGGCGCCATCCACCACTACCTCGGCATCGGCGCCGAGTGGTGGTTCAACAGCAGCACCTACCCGTGAGGAAGCGCCCGATGCTCCACCAACTCCACCGGCTCGCCGCAGGTTGCGCGCTCTTCGCGGCCCTGCTTCTGCTGTCGGCCTGCGGCGCCGACATGGCCCCCGTGACCACCGACTTCAAGACCACCAACCTGGCCCGCGACTGGCGTGGCGAGGTGGTCTACCAACTGATGGTCGACCGCTTCGCCGACGGCCAGCGGGACAACAACAAGGGGGTCGTGGTCGGCGACCTCGGCCGCTACCAAGGCGGCGACTGGCAGGGGGTCATCGACAATGTCGACTACCTTACGAAGCTGGGCGTCACGAGCGTCTGGATTTCGCCCGTGGTGCGTAACGTGGAGTCGGACGCCGGCTACGACGGTTACCACGGCTACTGGACCCAGGACTTCCTCGATGTGAACCCCCACTTTGGCGATATCGCCAAGCTGCGGGAGATGGTGCAGGTGCTGCACGACAACGGCATCCTCGTTATCCTCGATGTCGTTACCAATCATGTGGGGCAGGTCTTCTACTACGACATCAACCGGAACGGCCGGCCTGACGACAGCGTGCAGGGAACCGGCACCACGTCGCCCATCCTACGCACCGGTGAGTATGACCCTGACTTCGACCTCCGCGGCGTGCAGGCCGTGACGGGGCTCGGCGCCTCGGGCAACGCGCCTGCGCGCTGGATCGACATGCCGGAGCTCAACCGGGGCGCGCCGCGGCCGGCCCAGTTCGCCAACTTCGACTGGTACTGGAAGCGGGGCCGGGTGACGGTCTGGGGCCGCGAGGCCGAGGCCTGCCGCATCGCCGGCATCAACCCCGATACCAACTGGCAGGACTGCTACAACTTTGTGCGGACGCAGGAGGTGACGGGCGACTTCCCCGGCGGCCTCAAGGACCTCCGCACCGACCTGCCCGAGGTGCGCCAGGCCCTCATCGATGTGATGGCCTACTGGATCACCGCGGCCGACATCGACGGCTTCCGCATCGATACCGTCAAGCATGTGGAGCACGACTTCTGGATCCAGTTCGCCACAGCGATTCGAGCCCACGCAAAGCAGGTGGGCAAAGAGAACTTCTTCATGTTTGGCGAGGTCTTCGACGGCGCCGACTGGCTGCTAGGCTCCTACACGCAGCCCGCGATGCTCGACTCGGTCTTCTACTTCTCGCAGAAGTTCCAGGTCTACGATGCGGTCTTCAAGTATGGGGCGCCGACCAGCCAGATTGAGAAGCTCTGGACGGAGCGGAAGGCCAATTACGG
>JBIIFW010000270.1:0-4089 GCA_044236985.1 Bradymonadia bacterium
GCGGCGACCTCGAAAACATCCAGCGCATCTGGCGCACCCGCGGCGTCGAATCCACCTGCGTCGCACCCGACAGCATCGCCATGGACGCAGACGGCCCCCATGTCGCCGGCCAGCGCTTCGACCTCTTCTACCGCCACATCTTCGCCTGGCGCATCGATGCCGCCTCGCCCTTCGCGGCCATGCTCCGCGACCCGCGGCGCCACTGTCTCTTCAACCCGGTCGACCCGCAGCTCGAGGTCAAGGCCATGCTTGCCATCGCCCAGTTCGCCGCCGAGCGAAACCTGCTCGGCAGCGCACTGGCCCTCACCGACGAGGAGCGCCACGCCGCACTCACGCTGCCGCCCTGGACCCGCCTCCTTTCCGACGGCGCCTCCACCGACTGGAGCGGCGCCTCCATCGCTTCGCTGCCCGCCTTCGTAGCCGCAAACCCCGACGAGCTCATCCTCAAGCGGAGCTGGGCCTACGGCGGAAAGAGCGTCATCCTCGCAGAACACCTGCACGACAGCGCCACGCAGGAGAAGCTCCGCGAGATGTTCGCGCTCCCCAACGATGCCCCCTTCATCGACTGGCCCAAGATGGTCGAGCTCGCCCTCCACGACCCCGGCGATGTCTGGATTGTGCAGCGCATCGTGCAGCCCGCCGTCGAGCCTCGCCTCTTCCGCAACGCAGACGGCTCTTGGGGCTGGGCCGAGCTCGTCGCCGACCTCTCCATGTACACCAGCCTCGGCATCAACGCCCGCATGCGCGGCGGCGCGGTCCGCGTCAGCGCCAGCAAGATCGTCAACATCGCCACCGGCGGTGGCATGGCGCCGCTCCTCCGCGCAGAGGTCGCCCGACCCCTCCTCGACGCCCTCGTCCAACTGCGAGCGCGCTAGCACACTGCCAAGAAGTTGAGCCCCGCTCCTGCCCCGCTACCTTCGCGCTTTGCGATGCGGAGCACGCCCATGTTTGTCCCCGAACTCATCCAGCGGAAGCGCGATAACGGCCACCTCTCCCATGAAGAGATCGCCTACCTCCTCCGCGGCTACACCGACGGCTCCATCCCCGACTACCAGATGTCGGCCCTGCTCATGGCCTTCTTCTTCCGCGGCATGGACGACGCGGAGCTCACCTCCTGGGCCGGCGAGATGCTCCGCTCCGGCGAGGTCCTCGACTTCTCCGACATCCCCGCCGCCAAGGCCGACAAGCACAGCACAGGCGGCGTCGGCGACAAAATCTCCCTCATCCTCGCACCGCTCGTCGCCTCCACCGGCGTCGCCGTCCCCATGATCTCGGGACGAGGGCTCGGCCACACCGGCGGCACCCTCGACAAGCTCGAGTCCATCCCCGGCTTCTCCACCCAGCAGACCCTCCCCCGCTTCCGCGAACTGGTCGCCACGCTCGGCTGCGGCCTCATCGGACAGACCGGCAGCATCTGCCCCGCAGACAAGAAGCTCTACGCACTCCGCGACGTCACCTCGACCGTCGAGTGCATCCCGCTCATCGCCAGCTCCATCATGAGCAAGAAGCTCGCCGAAGGCATCAACGCCCTCGTCCTCGATGTGAAGGTGGGCGACGGCGCCTTCATGAAGACCCCCGAGCGGGCCCGCCTCCTCGCCACCACCATGATCGCCATCGGCAAGGCTGCCGGCGTCCGCGTCACCGCGCTCCTCACCCAGATGGATGAGCCGCTCGGCGCCGCCATCGGCAACTCGCTGGAGGTCATCGAGAGCGTCGAGGTCCTGCGCGGCGGTGGCCCCGCCGACATCCGCGAACTCACCCTGCTCCTCTCCGCCGAGATGCTCCTCTCCGTCGGTCGCACAGGCAGCATCGAGGAGGCCCGCGAGCTGCTCGTGAAGAACCTCGACAGCGGCGCCGCCTACGAGAAATGGTGCCAGCTCGTCACCGCCCACGGCGGCGATGTGGCCGCCATCCACGACCTCTCCCGCATGCCCCAGGCAGCCCACGTCACCCAGATCACCGCCGCCCGCTCCGGCACCGTCGTCGGTCTCGCCTGTGAGCGCATCGGCCGCGCCGCCGTCGTCCTCGGTGCAGGCCGCGCCAAGGCCGAGGACAGCGTCGACCCCGCCGTCGGCTTCTACTGGCGCGCCCCCATCGGCGCCGAGCTCCGCGAAGGCGACGTCATCGCCGAGCTCCACTGGAACGACGAGGCCCGCCGCGACGCCTGCATCCCCATGCTCCGCACCGCCATCTCCTACGGCGACAAGGCGGTCAAACCACCCCTGCTCATCGATCGCCTCGACGAGGTCGCCCTCACCCCCACGCCCGTCCCCGCAAGCCGCTTCCAGCAGGTCCGCCGCGGTTGACCGTGCGCAGACGGCAACCCTAGGCCTCTCACCATCTCCGGAGCTAACCATGCAGACAGCCTCACGCCGCCTCCTTGCGCTCACCCTCCTCCTCGCCCTCTCCGGCTGCTACCGCCAGAGCATCCGCGCCATCGACGACGAGGGCGCCCCGCTCACCGACAGGGGCGGAGAGCGCGAATCCGACACCTCCGTTGGCCTCTTCTACGGCCTCATCCCCGGCAAGACCAAGGTGGAGTGCCCCTACGGCATCGCCCGTGTCGATACCGGCATGCCCTGGTACTCCATCTTCGCCATCTACTTCACGGCCGGCCTCGTGGTGCCGCTCAAGGCCACCTACACCTGCAACGCAGCGCCCGAGCCCGGCGAGCAACCTGCCGAACTCCCCAACGGCGGTTGGTAGCCGCTACGGGGCGACGCAGAAGCTGCTCGCCGCGCAGACCCCGCTCGCGCAGTTCCCGATCTCGCACTCCTCGCCGGCGAAGCAGGCGCCGCCGTCTGCCACCAGGCTCTCGCACCGGGCTGTGCCGAAGAAGTCGCACCAGCTGTCCACGCACGCGCCCACAAAGTCGTTCGTGCCGGTGTCGAAGCAGGTGTCGCCGCGGCCGAGCTCCGGCAGTACCGTCGAGACGCAACTGTTGCTGTCGAAGTCGCAGTCGAGCCCCGTCGCGCAGAGGGTGATGTCGCCAAAGTAAGAGCAGCTCTCCCCCTCCTGCGCCGCCGCCACGCAGACGCCGCTGCTCGTGCCCGTCGGCAGCCCGCAACGACCGCCTGTACCCTGGCAGCAGAAGCTCACCGTGGGGTCGCAGCTGCCGTAGTAGAGGCCGCCAAAGCCGTCGCGGATGCTGCTACAAGTCGCGCCCGGCCCCTGCGTGCGCAGGAACATGGGCCGCTGCGTTCCCGGCTCTGGCGCCGCAATGTCTACGCAGCTCCCGTAGGAGATCGCCGCCTCGAGTTCAGCGCCACAGGCCGCCGTCTCGATGGTCTGCCGGCAGCCCTCCGCAGCATCGCTTGCAAAGGTCACCTCGCCTGCCGCCACCTTCGCAGCCCAGCTCCCGAAGGGGCCCGCAAGGTAGAGGTCGCGGAGCAGGGCAGGGCAGGTCGCTGCATCGAGCGGCGCGTTGGGCGGAATCGAAGCGGTGTAGGCCGCGTAGAGGTCGGCCGGGTCGCCCGCCGCAGCCAGGAAGGGGGCAAAGACCCGGTTCACGCTCGCGCCGTCGCAGCATTGCGTCAGCTTGCCGCAGATGGTCGCGGCGGTGAGCGTGACGAACTCCTCCACGGTCTGTCCCGAGCCCTCGACGGCATCGATCTCCACATCGCCCGAGCCCGCGGTGTCGGTCGCGGTGTCGGCGATTGTATCTTCGGAGGTATCGGCCAGCTCGCCCGTGTCCGACGAGCCTGCGCTGTCGGCCAGCGTGTCTTCGGCTGTATCTGCGCCTGTGTCGCTGCCCGCGTCGCCGCTGCCCGAACCTGTCGCATCGCTTCCGGTGTCGACCAGGCTACCGCCGCCGCCACAGCGCGCGCCGCAGGTCTGGGGCCTCTCGTCAGACGAGCAGGCGATGAGCGCGAGGGGCAGGAGCAGCAACAGTTGGGTCAACTTCATGGGTGCACCGTTCAAGGTTTTTGTTTGGCCTGCAGCATCGCCTGCAGCTTCGCGATCTGTTCTAGGTTCGTCAGCTTCGTCGGGTCGGGCGCCACCGGCATCGTCGGCACGCCACTCGCATCCAGCATCTCCAGCAGCTCCGGCGGAATCTCGCCCAGGAAGCGCGACGCCTTCCGCGTCACC
>JBIIFW010000271.1:0-4084 GCA_044236985.1 Bradymonadia bacterium
ACGCAGATCAGGCCGACCGTGATGCTGACGGCGTTGGCGACCTGTGTGACCCCGACTTCGCGGCCGACCGCAGCGGCTTCTGCGATGTCTGCAATGCCTGCGAGGCCGATGCCGACTGTGGCGAAGGCGGTCTCTGCGTGAACTTTGGCACGGGCGGCTGGTGCACGACCAACTGTGCCGACGGCGTCGCCTGCCCTGGCGACACCTCCTGCTTCGACATCGTCTTCGGTGGCGCAAGCCGCTACCTCTGCCTCAACCCCGACGCGGGCGCGGCGGGGATCTGCAACAGCGACTATGTCTGCGTCGACCCCTCGCAGCCCGAGGTGCCGGCGCCCGGCGACGGCTCCGGCGCTCCCGCGGTGGGCTTCACGACGGTGGTGACTGCCCAGACAGAGAGCGGCTGTGCCGCAGGTGGTGCTGCTTCGAGCGCGGCTGCGCTCGGTATGTTGGCGGGCCTCATGGCGCTTCGGCGCCGGAGCCTCCGCCCGGTTCGATAATCTGGAGCGCGAGGGGGCAGTTGAGATAACTTTGGGGCAGACTGCCTGCCCCAGGTTCTCTCACGGCTCTGTTCGCGTTCTGGTTCGCCATCCTTCCTGCGCTCTGCCTGCAGGCGACCAGCCCTCCTGCCTGGGGAGGAAGGTCGCTGTCGGTGGGGCGTGGGGCGTGGGGCCTCGTTTGGCCCAGAGGTCGCGCAGTGCCATGCGATGAAGGTCTCGCATCCTTGGATCCGGGGACTGCACACACCAAGAGGCCGACCTGGTCAGAGCGCCGAGAGGGCGGTTCGAGCAGGGCGGCCTAGGGTTGAGCCGGTCGGAGGCGCGGAGCTACCGCGCGCCGGTTCGGACGCGGGGGTCTAGATGCAGAGGCCGATGCCGGCCTCGTCGATGACGCCGTCGCAGTCGTTGTCGTAGCCGTCGGCGCAGAGCTCAGGGCGGCTCGGGTTGAGGGCGTTGCTCATGTCGTTGCAATCGCCGCCCTGCATGGTGCTGAGCGCCTCTCCGCTGTCGTTGCAGTCGGTGTCGCTGAAGGAGATAATCGTCTCGGTATCGCTGCGGTAGCCGTCGCGGTCCCGGTCGCGGTAGCAGACTTCGGTGGTGTCGCAGTCGCCATCGATGCCGTCGCCCGTGATCTCAGAGCTGCCGGGGAAGGCGATGGCAACGGCGTCGTTGCAGTCGAGGTTGTTGGTGGAGATGCCCGGAACGAGCAGGCAGGTGAAGGTGCCTGCGGAAGTGGCGTCGCCGTAGCCGTCGAGGTCGAGGTCGGGGAAGGTGATGACCGAGAAATCCTCGTCGATGAGGCCGTCGCAGTCGTTGTCGATCTCGTCGCAGAGGTCGGAGCGGCCGGGATAGCGGGCGTTGTCGTTGTCGTCGCAGTCGCCAAGCGGGACGGCGGAGGAGGCCTCGCCGGCGTCGGCGCAGCTGAGGTTGGCGGAGGCGATGGTCGCTTCGGAGCGGTAACCGTCTGCATCTGCGTCTGCGAAGCAGAGCTCGCCACCATCGCAGTCGCTGTCGCGGCCATCGGCGCCAGTCTCGGTTGCGCCTGGGTAGACGCTGGGGCGGGTGTCGTCGCAGTCGCCAGCGGGCGTAGCTGCGTTTGCGTAGCCGGCCAGGATGCAGTTGGAGGTGGCAACCGAAGTCGAAGTGGAGGTCCGGAAGCCGTCGTCATCGAAGTCTGCAAAGCAGAGCTCGTTGCCATCGCAGTTGGCATCGATGTCGTCGCCGGCGATCTCGGTGGCGCCGGGGTTGATGTCGGGGTTGCTGTCGTTGCAGTCGCCCGTGACGGTGGCGGAGTTTGCGGGACGGTCGCAGGTGCGGAGGCCGGTGTCGGCGATGTCGCCGAAGCCGTCGCCGTCGAGGTCGCGGAAGTAGACGGCGATGGTGAAGCCGTCATCCACGATACCATCGCAGTCGTCGTCGAGGCCGTTGCAGATCTCGGTCTCGGGCAGGACCTCGCCCTCACAGGCGTCGAAGGTGCCGTCGGCGCAGATGCGGAGGCCGCTCTGGCAGATGCCGATGCCAGCCGTTCCCGCGAGGCCAGAGTAGCACTCGGCGGTGAGGGCCTCGCTGTCGGCGTTCTCGTCGGTCTCGCCGTCGCAGTCGTCATCGAGGCCGTTGCAGGATTCGGTGCCGGCGGTCTGGCTCGGCGTGCAGTTGTTGTTTCCGCGGACGCAGGTGAGGGCGCCGCTCTGGCAGACGCCAAGGAGGCCGGTGTCGCAGCTGTCGCCGTTGGTTGCGACCTGCTCGTCTGACTGTCCGTCGCAGTCGTTGTCGCGGTTGTCGCAGACCTCAGCGGAGACGGTGTTGAGGCGTGCGTTGCTGTCGTCGCAGTCGGTGCCGCCACAGGCGGGGCCGCGTCCGAAGGTGTCTCCGTCGAGATCTTCGCAGAAGTCGGAGGGTGCGCAGGTGTCGGTGGCGGGTGCCGTGGAGATCATGGCCGGAGCGCAGGCGAAGCCTTCGGGGCAGTCCGGTGCGCAGGGCTGGGTGCAGATGCTCGCGTCGGGCAAGACGAGGCAGAGGCCGGAGGCGCACTGGGAGTCGACCTCGCAGGGCTCGCCGAAGGCAGCGCCCCCCAGGGAGGTGTCCGAATCTCCGCTTCCGTCGGTATGGCCGCTTCCGTCCGGGTCGACAGTGGTGTCTTCGGCGCCGGTGTCGGCGCCGGTGTCGGCACCGGTGTCTTCACAGCCTTCGCCGGTGAAGAGGTTGCAGCCCGTTGCCGTGTCGGCCTCGGTCTCGGTGCCCGTCTCCTCGCTGGAGCAGGCGGAGGCGAGCGCGAGGGTGGCGAGGAGCAGAGGAAGGCGGAGAGCGGTAGCTCGCAGGGTCATGGTCGCACCGGGAAATGGGCGTGGAATGCCGGCGAAGAAACCCCACCGGATACGGTTTCAATCATACCCACGACGACGGTTTGCGACAAGAAAAGCGGCGATGCTCCTCTTGGGAGCGATGACGCAGTGCGTGGTGTGCGTTATCGACCCTTGCCCTGCAGCTTCAGCTCGACCTCTTTGAGCTTGGGCTCATACTTGCGGAGCATTTCGCAGCCCTGTTCGTAGCGGGCGTCGCAGCTCTGGCGGAGGAAGGCGAGACCGCGTGCAGCGATCGCATCGTCGCTCACCTGGACCATCCGGTTTCCGAGCTCGAGGCAGGCCGAGATGAGGCCCTGCTTGCAACCGGCTTCGTAGAGTTCGACGACGGCAGGGTTGATGGTGTTGCTGTCCTGGTCGGGCTTGGTCTCGAGCGTGGCTGTGGCCGCCGCGATGCAGCTGATGGCAGAGCCTCCGCTGCGGCAGGCAGCGGCACCGTCGGTCGCCACCTTCTTGAGCAGCGCATCGGCCTTTTCGAGGTCTTTGGCGACCCCCTCTTCGAAGCGATACATGTCGCGAAGTCGGAGGCAGGCGGCGAAGTTGCTTGCGTTGCAGCCGCTCTCGTAGAGTTCGCGCGCCTTGCCCCAGTCCTGCTTGGCGCCGGTGCCGTCGTGGTAGGCGTTGGCTTCGAGCACGCAGGCGTTGGGGTCGCCGGCGGCGCAGTCAGAGTTGTAGACGACGAGCGCCTGTTCGGCCCAGTCGTTGGGCAGCGTCTCGCTGCCGAGTCGGGAGGGGTCGAAGCCGGAGGCGATCTTCATGGTCTTGACAGGCGCTGGGGCAGCCGAGCCCTCGGCGGCCTTCGGTGCCGCGCCGGAGGCCTCACCGCTTCCGCTTCCGCTGCCATTGCCCGCGGAGGCGCCGCCGGAGCAGTCACAGCTCTCTTGCTCGCAGGCAGCGAAGGCGAGGATTGCGGAGAGTGCGAGCAGCCGGGGGAGAGAGGAGCGCATGTTTCACCTGTGCAGAGATCGGGGGAGTCAGCATCGTATCGCAGCCGACGAAAGTCTAGTGGGCAGTGCGTGGGTCGTGCAATTTTGCGACGCGTCAGGGCGCCGCCGGGTTGCAGAGGATGGCCCCTGACTCATCCATGAAGCAGCCTCCGCGGTCGGTCAGCTGCACCCGCTGGCTGATGCGGGCGCACCGGCTCCCGCCGTAGACCTCTACCTCGAGGTTGGCTGTGATGCCGCTCCAGGCGGCGGAGAGCGGCGGGTCGAGGAGGAGCAGGAGGTT
>JBIIFW010000272.1:0-4083 GCA_044236985.1 Bradymonadia bacterium
GTCCTTCACGGCGTTCGGATAGATGACGGCCTGCTCGATGTCTTTGACGGTGATGAGGCCTTCGAGATGGCCGGCCGCATCGACCAGAAGGAGCTTCTCGATGCGGTGCTTCTGGAGCATCTGCATCGCGTCGGTGATGGCGATGCCGACGTGGGCGGTCACAAGATCGCGGGTCATCGACTCGGCGACGGTCTTCGTGAGGTCCTTCTCGAAGCGGAGGTCGCGGTTGGTCACGATGCCGACGAGGCGGCCGCCATCGACGACGGGCACGCCCGAGATGGCGTTCCGCTGCATGATGGCAACAACATCGGCGAGGGTCTGCCGCGGACCAACGGTGATGGGGTCGACGACCATGCCCGACTCGGACTTCTTCACCTTGCGCACCTCGGCGGCCTGTTCGGCGATGCTGAGGTTCTTGTGAATCATGCCGACGCCGCCGTGACGGGCCATGCAGATGGCGGTTGCAGCCTCGGTGACCGTATCCATGGCCGCAGAGAGCAACGGCAGCTTGACCCGGAGGTTACGGGTCAGCTGGGTGGAGATGTCGGTCTCTTTGGGGAGAAAGTCGCTGTACTGCGGTACAAGCAGTACATCGTCAAAGGTGAGCGATTCTCTGATCGAAAGCCTCGACATGGACGACCTCTGGTGCAAACGGACCGACGGGGCGGGCAGGTTTGCGGGAGGCGTCTACGCCGCGCGGCGCCAAAGTTCAACCACGACGAGGCGCTGTTCGATCCTAACCGAGATCAGGAGCCGCTGCCGCTGCCCTCGCCTGAACCCGACCCTGAACCGGAGCCAGCGCCTGTGCCCTCGGAGGGCGTGCTGTCTTCAGTGGTAGCAGCGGGATCGCGGAGCCAGAGGCTGATCTCGGTCGTCACGCCACGCTCGATGGCGATGCGCTGGGCGGCCTCACGTGCTGCCGCTCCGCCGGTGGAGCTAAGGCCAAGCACGAGCAGGTCGTAGCTGCCGGGCGGGAGGCTGAGCGAGGCGGCACCTTCGTTGCAGGCCACGGAGGCCTCTTGCTCGAGCGAACCGTTGAGGTCGAAGGCCATGACCAGCACGTCGGCGACATCGACCTGTGAGCAGAGCGGCCCGCCGAAGTTCCACTCGATCTTTGCGGTGCCGGGCGCGGCGCGCATGACGACAACGGGCGGCGTAGAGGTGCCGGCCTCGCGCACGTCGACGAGGCTGGTGGCCCCTTCGAAGACCGCAGCGCCTGCAGGGTTGTTGGCCGCGAGGAGGAAGGTGTAGCTGCCGGGGCGGAGGTTAGAGACGATGCCTTCGCGGTCGCCGCAGGGGAAGCGCCAGATGGTCTGTCCGTCGAGGTTCGCGAGGCCGCCAAGCAGCTCGACGGAGACCTCGTTGGAGCCGACCTCGGCGCAGGAGGTGGGGCCGATGCGCCATGCCAGTTCGACGCGGCCGGAGGCCAGACCCGAGGAGTCGTCTGCGCAACCGGCAAACAACAGGGCAGAGAAGGCGGCGATGGGCAGTGCGGCAAGACGCATGACGGAGACCTCGAGAGGGTGGTTACCGAACGGCTACCCTTCCCCGCCGCCTGAGCGAAATTTTTTGCAGTGCGCGCGCACCGAGCAGCCGCCTGCCGCCGCCGACCGCAAAAAACTTGGAGCGGGCTGCGAGAGTCACCATGTTGGTCAGGCAATCGCAACCCTTCGGAGTATGCTCATGAAAAGGCTGGTCGTTTGGAGCTCATTGGTGTGGCTCGCTACAGGTTGTGCCTCGTTCTCAGGCGCGAGCGCAGGCCGCTCAGAGTTTGGTTCGCCGCTGCTCAACGCGGCAGCACCTGCACCCTATCAGCGCGAAGGTTGGCAGGCGGAGCAGGAGAGCGACGCAGACAAGGTGGCCAAGGCGCAGGCTGCGCTGGAGGGCTCCTCGCGCCCCTCTCGTCCTGCGGCGCCTGCCCCAACTGCAGCACCGCGCAGTGACCGCGAGGAGCGGGTCAAGCCGACGCGTCCAGCAAACGAAGTGGCCAAGCCCACTGCCGCACCTTCTCGCCCACAGGCTGAGCGCCCTGCTCCTGCCCGTCCCGAGCCAGCGCGCCCTCAGGCGGCTCCGGCCAAGGCAACAGCCTCCAACGCATCGGCTGGCCCTGCAGATGTGAAGCCGACCCGCGGCAGCGGCAGCTATGCGCCGGAGTTCGCGGCAGGCTACGTGGTCGCTGTTTACGAAGCCAACGAGGTCCCGCTCGGCAACGCGGCCGCCGGCAGCATTGCCGACCTCTACCGCAAGGCGCAGCAGACCGGCACGATCTACCATTCGAGCCGCCCGGCCGTTGGCGACCTCATCTTCTTTCACAACACCTTCGACCGCAACGCAGATGGCCGCCAGAACGACTGGTACAGCCATGTTGGCATCGTCGAGTCTGTGGACGAGCAGGGGACCATTGCCCTGCTCTCCTACCTGGGCGGCAAGGTGGGCCGGACCTACATGAACCTCGAGTCGCCGGCGCTGGGCGAGCGCGCGGGCAAGACGCTGAACACGCGCATGAAGGCGGAGTCCACGGGCAGCGAGTTCCTCGCCGGCAAGCTCTTCGCGGGGTTTGCCAGCCTGCTCGGCAACCGGACCGAGGTGGTGGTGCTGGACGAGTGGCAGCCGAAGCCGGCCGACGTCGCCAGCCGGTAGCCGCCGCGCTTAGGCCTCGATGGTCGCTGCTTCGCGCGCTGCCTTCTTGGTCGCGGCGAGCTCATACCACTCTTTGACCCAGGCACGCTCCTTGGCGAGGCGGTCGTCGTGGAGGTCGAGGTAGGCCGCGGGCCAGACGGGGGCGTCGAAGTCTGCGAACTGGATGGTCGAAGGCTTGACGGCCTGTGCGATCTCGCGGTCTGCGAAAGACCAGATGCGCCATGCGCCGTCGAGCCGGACGATGTTCCAGAGCTCAACATGGAAGTGGCGCCGTTCGCGCGAGCCGTAGTTTGCGATGAAGAGGAGCTGCGCCGCGTCGTTGCTCTCGAGTCTCATGCGGAGGAACTCGAGGGGCTGCATGCCGGGCATGGGCTTGGCGCGGCGGCGGTAGGTTTCGCCGAACGGGGCCTCGTCGCCGCAGCGAGCGCGGGCGGGGGAGCCCTCTGCGGTGAGCTCGTAGACCTCGCCCATCGCGCCCCGCTCCTTGGCATCCCGCCAGCGGGTCCAGAGCGAGTAGGGGCGCTCGGGGTCCATGGCCGACTTGGTGACCTCTTCGACGACCGAGGTGTCGACCTTGGTGTGGGCGAGTTCGGGATCGCGGGCGACTTGGAGCTGCCTGGCCGGGACTTTGAGTTTGATCTTCACGGTGAGCCTTCGATTAGCCGCGGGTGTCGCGGCGCCGGATGGTGGGTTGCGGGAGCGACTTGCCGCCCTGGGCCTTGGGGGTGGCGCGGAAACCGGGGCGTGGGAAGCCGGCGCGCGGGTCGCGGCCACCCATCATCTGCTCGACGATTTCGCGCGGCGGCTCCTCGAGCAGGAGCTGATACCAGGGCATGTCGAAGGGCTGCATCTTGAGCTTCCGGCCGTTCTGCAGGTTCTCGAGGTTGGCCTGCGTGCGGGGCTCGGCGGTCATGGCCTTGATGGCCCGGTTGAGCACCGCGATGGCCTCGCTGCGGGCGCCGCTCTCCTCCAGGCACCAGGCGTAGGTGTTCCAGATAAGCGCCTCCTTCTCGGACCACTTTACCGCGCGGTCAAAGGCGGCCTTCATGAGGAGCGGCGCCTTGTCGCGGAAGTGGATGGCGCCGAGCATGGCGTGGGCGAGGCCGTGGTTGAAGGCGGCGGCGGCGAGGTAGGGGCGGGCGTCGTCGAAGCGCTTGCTCATGTAGAGCAGCGAGCCGATGTTGCCGCTGATCTGGCCCGACATGGTGGGGATCCAGGGTCCGAGCCGATTGCGTACGGTGAGCAGGACAGCAACAGCCTGGTCGATGGTGGTGCGGGCCTTGGCCTCCATCTCGCGCTGCTCTGCGACGCTGGTGGCCGGGCGTTGCGGGGCGGCGGCGAGGATGTTTTGTACGACGAGCATCTCGCCGGCGAGCCGCTCGCTCACGCGGCGGTAGATGAAGTAGGCGGCGCCAAAGGCGGCAAGCAGGCCGGGGATGATGC
>JBIIFW010000273.1:0-4082 GCA_044236985.1 Bradymonadia bacterium
AGCGAGGGTGTCGTGGTCGATCTCTCCGTTTGCGCGGAAGGGGGTTGGGATGGCGATGTAACAGCCGCCGTGTGGGTGGGACATGGTGCGTTTCCTAGAAAAAGGATGCAGAAAATTGGACTTGGGATTGGTCTGCGACGAGGGCGCTGCCATTACACGCGGTGCCGGTCGGATGGCTACTGCGAAGGGCAACGGAGCGAATCATGAGCGCAGTCTTGGCGGTGTTGGCGAGTGCAGGGCTTGGAATCTGGGCAAGTTCGCTAGCGATTCGTGCGGTTCTGCTCGCCGTTCCGTCGCGGGAAGCTCGCTCGTAGTTCACTCGAGCCGCCAGGACTCGAAGGTGGGAGGTCTGGACCGGGCGAGCTCTTCGAGGAAGAGGCTGGCTCGGGCGTAGACGCGTCCTTCGGTGCGAGAGAAGTAGGTGGCGGGGCGCAGGAGATAGAGGTCTCGCTTCGCGCGGGTTGCCGCAACGTAGAAGAGGCGTCGCTCCTCTTCGAGGTCGTCGCCAGAGGCGGAGCGGGCCGAGGGGAACTGGTCTTCGGCGAGCCAGATGAGAAAGACGGACTGGAACTCGAGCCCCTTGGCCTGGTGAACGGAGGAGAGAATGACGCGCTCGGTTTCGGGGTTGGCTTCTGCTTGGAAGTCGGAGCCGGTGCCCGGGTCGAGGGCGAGGGAGTCGAGGAAGGCGGGGATGTTGGGCTGCCCAGCGGCGTAGGCGACGAGGGTGTCGAGGTCGCGGAGGCGGTTGGCGGGGTTGTCGTCGATGCGTGCGAGCAGGTCGTCGTAGAAGGCGGCGCGGAGTCGCTCGATGGCGCGTGACGGGCTCTGCTGGAGTTCGTCTGCGAAGAGTTCAGCGAGGACCTTGGCGATGGGTTCGAAGGCGCCTGCTGCTCGCTTTGGAATGGAGATGAGCCGGGGATTGCTGAGCGTCTCTGGGATGGCGCCGCAGGAGAGGAGCTGTTCGTGGATGCGGGCTGCGGCTGCCGGTCCGATGCCGTCGACGAGCGTGGCGAAGCGGAAGAAAGCGATGGTATCGCGGGGGTTAGCTGCGAACTTCAAGAGCGAGAGGACATCTTTGATGTGGCGCTGTTCGAAGAACTTGAGGCCGGAGCGGATCTCGAAGGGGATGTTGCGGCGGCCGAGCTCAATCTGGAGCTCCATGGAGTGCCAGTGGGCGCGATAGAGGACGGCGATGGAGGCGAGTTCGACGCCCTCGTCGCGGAGTTCGAGGATGCGCTGGGCGACGAAGGCGGCCTGCTCGGACTCGTCGCGGGCGATGATGTTGGCGGGGATGGGGCCGGCCGGGTTGGAGGTGAAGAGCTGTTTGGGGAACTGTGCCGGGTTGTGGCTGATGCTGACGTTGGCGAGCGCGAGGAGCTCGGGCGAGGAGCGGTAGTTCTGCTCGAGATTGTAGGTGACGGCTTCGGGGTAGCGGATGGGGAAGTTGAGAATGTTGGAGATGTCGGCGCCGCGGAAGGAGTAGATGGCCTGGCAGTCGTCGCCGACGACCATGACGGAGCGGTGTCGTGCGGCCATGAGGTCGACGATTTCACACTGGATGGGGTTGGTGTCCTGGAACTCGTCGACGAGGAGGTGGTCGAAGCGGCGCTGAAGCGTCTCGCGGACGTCGTCGTGTTCGCGGAGGAGGCGTCTCCAGAGGACGAGGAGGTCGTCGAAGTCGGTGACGCCAGCCTCGAACTTGCGGCTCTGGTAGAGGGCGATGCAGTCGCCAATCTCTGATGTGAGTGCGGAAAAGGCGGAGGCGCGTTCGAGGATGAGGGGCTCGAGGTCGCGGCCTGTGTTGATGGCTGCGGAGAGGAGGTCGCGGAGGGTTGAGGCTTTGGGGAAGCGGGTATCCGGCGGGTTGGTGATGTCTGCGGCGCAGCGCTTCATGAGGCCTTCGGCATCTTCGCGGTCGAGCGTTGCGAAGTTGGGGGGCAGGCCAAAGCGGTCGGCATGCTCCTGAATGAGCCGTCGTCCGATGGAGTGGAAGGTGCCGCTGGCGACGGCGTAGCCGGTGCGTCCGAGGAGGTCGGCGAGCCGCCGCGACATCTCGGCGGCGGCCTTGTTGGTGAAGGTGAGCGAGAGGATGCGCTCTGGCCGCACGCCGGCCTGGATGAGGTGGGCGATACGGTGGGTGAGGGTGCGGGTTTTGCCTGAGCCTGGGCCTGCGATGACGAGGGCGGGCTGGAAGGGGGCGGTGACGACGGCGCGCTGCTGGTCGTTGAGCCCGTCGAGGTGGGCGGGTGCCGGCACAGGGGCCGTTGGCTGCATTCGGTAGGTCTTGCTCATCGCGATGGGCCTGCGGCTCCGGAGCGGGCGTGGGCGATAGACCCGCGGCGGCTGCTGTGATACGATGCTAAGCGCGGAAGTCGCAAGCAGCGAGTGAAGTTGCTCACACGGCGAGGTTGCAGCGTGGCGAAGCTGTTGTTTGTCGACCAGGGGATTTCAACCGAGTTTGTGCTCGATGGTGATGCAGGCGAGATATCGCTGGGGCGGAGTCCTACCTGCACGGTTCGGGTGAACAACCCGAGCCTGTCGCGGGTGCACGCGGTGCTCGTCAGAGAGGGCAGCCCTGCACGGTACCGGGTCGTTGATCGCGGGTCGTCGAACGGGACCTATGTGAACGGGCGGCGCCAGTCAGAGGCGCTGTTGCGCCATGGCGACCAGCTGATGTGTGGCGAGTTTGTCTTCCTCTTTGTGGATGATGCCGGTGGGATTGGTGGCGGCGAGTCGCGATCGATGCCGTCGATGCCGAGCCCGATGCCGACGCCGGGCAGGATGGCGCTGGAGGTCACGGACCAGGCGGGGCGCGGTTCGCCGGAGGGCATCGCCGCGCCCACGGCGGGGACCCGCTCGATGCGGCCGATGTCGACCGAGGCGCAGATCGCGCAGGTGACGGAGGATGGGTTCTATGCTGCGCTCGAGCAGGCCGACGCGCTGCGGGTAGAGCTCGAGATGTCACAACGGGAGCGGGAGATGCTGTCGGAGCAGGTGCGGGGGCTGATGTTCGAGGTGAATCGGTTGCGGAGCGAGCCGCAGACGGCGCTCGAGCAGGCGGCGCTCTCGGAGGGTTCGATGCTGGGCGAGGATGTCGTTCGGCGGCAGTCGCTGGAGCAGATGGGCCGCCTGCGCGGTCAGGTGGAGAAGCTGGCGGCGGAGCGTGAAGAGCTGCTGGTTCGCTGCCGTCGTGTCACGGAGCTGGAACAGGAGAACCGCCGCTTGAAGGAGCAGGCGGCAGCGGCCGCTGGCCCGGGGCCTGCCTCGTCGGAGTTGGCGGGGCGCCTGGAGACGATGAAGGAGGCCTTCATGCAGCTCGACACGGAGATGCTCGAGTTGGTGGAGGTGAACCGGGGGCTTCGCTCGGAAGTGGAGCGGTTGCGGGGCGGCGGTCGTTGAGCCGGCTGATGCGAGGCGCGCTGCTGACGGGCCTGGTTTGGTTGTGGGGCAGTGCAGCTTCGGCGGAGTCGGTGGCTGTGGGGGCTCGGTTGCGCGAACTGGCCTCGATGCCGGAGGCGCAACGGGTTGCAGGGCAGCGGGCGCTGGCCGAGCAGGGCGGCGAGGTTGTGGCTGCGCTGGCGGCTGCGGCTGCCGATCGTGCGCTGGCCGACGAGGTGACGCAGGTTGCGTTGGTGGTCTTGGGTGAGGTTGGGAGCGCGGAGGCCTGCGCTGGGCTGCCGAACGAGGCTGCGCTGACGGGCCGGAGCGCAGCGATCGGGCTCGCGGCGGCGGTTGCGCGAGCGCGCTGCGGGAGCGTTTCTGCGCTTCAGCTTCGGCTCGGCTCTGTCGATGCACGGGTACGGGCGAAGGCGGCTGTGGCCTTGGGCATCCTGGGGCGCAGCGAACTGCTTGTGCCGGTGGTGGCGGCCAGCAGCGATCCGGCGCATGCGGGCTATGCGACCTTCTGGGCGCTGGCGCGTGGGCTGATGGGCGATGGTTCGGTGTCGGGCGTGGTCGAGGTGTTGGAGAGGCAGCCGGCTACGGCGCGGCTTGGTTGGCTTGCGCGGATGCGGAGCTCGCCGCTGGGGCCTGCGGAGGACTGGCAGCCGGGCTGGCTCGAAGAGGCAGACCCGCTGACAGGC
>JBIIFW010000112.1:0-7491 GCA_044236985.1 Bradymonadia bacterium
CCGCGCATGGTCTGGTCCAATACGGCGAGTGTGCTCGGCGGAGACTATGCGCTCACGCGGGCGCTTGACCTCGTCGCCTCCGTGTCGTCGCAGGCCCCGCTCAAGGAGGCCATCTCCACGCTCCGGTTCCTGGTCGAAGGAGAGATGCTGCAGCTGCAACAGCGGCATGCACCCGCGCCCACAGAGGCTACCTACCTCGAGGTAGCCGAGCGGAAGACCGCCAGCCTCTTCGTCTGGTGCTGCCGCGCTCCGGTTCACCTCACAGACAACCCTGCGCTGCTCGAGGCCATGTCCCGCTTCGGCAGGTCGCTTGGAATCTGCTTCCAGATGGTGGACGACATCCTCGACCTCGAGGCCGATGAGGCCATGCTCGGCAAGCAGCTGCTCGTCGATCTGGCGGGCGGCAAGGCCACCCTGCCCGTGATTCTCGGCATGGAGCGCGACCCGTCGCTGCGGCAGGCTTGGCTTCGGCTCGCCGAGCGGCAGGCCGCCAACGAGGAGGGCGGCGACGAAGCCTTCGCCTTCGCACAGGCCGTCCGGGCCTCGGGCGGCATCGAGGCCGCGCGGGAACGGGCACGGGCCGAGGCGGCGACGGCCCGTGGCGCACTGCTGACGCTGCCCGACAGCGAGGCCCGCTCTCACCTTCTCACCATGACGGAAGGGCTGGTCTCGCGCATCCGTTAGACGGCACGCTTGACCGCCACACCGGTGGGCCGTAACCGAGCGGCCCTTCCGACCTTTGTCAGGTAGCCATGCGCGACCCTGCTCCTCAACACCCCGCGCTCGAGCGGCGCTCCGTGCGTGTCATCCTCGCGCAGAACGCTGCACGGCTGGCGCAGGCCCGCATCATCAAGTTCGGGGTCGTGGGCGCCTCAGGGGTTGCCGTCAACCTGCTCGTCGCCGGAGCCATCAGCGACCTCATGGTCCGGGAAGGGTTCAGCATCGGCAGCGCGACGCCTGCGGCCCTTGTCGCCGGCATCGTGGTCTCCATCTTTACCAACTTCCTCTTCAACGACGGCTGGACCTGGGCCGACCAGCGGGGCCGCGACCCGTGGTTGGCCCGCTGCCGGAAGTTCTACCTCACCAGTGCAGGAGCGGCTCTGCTCCAGTGGGCCCTGTCGCTCCTCTTCCACCACTTCTACCTCCCTACCGAGGGCTTCTGGTTCCTGAGTGCAGATGCTCTGCGGCTCAAGGTGGCTGCCTGTGTGGCCATCCTGATCGCCATGCCGGTCAACTTCCTTGTGAACCATTTTTGGACCTTTCGGCGGACCAAGCAGTGACGCGCCGCGCCACCTGCTAGGCTCGACGCAGAAGGCAAACTGCACCAAGCAGGGCCCATCGCGTCGCCACCGAGCTCCTCCATGTCCGGCTATCTCTACCGCGAAGTTGAACCCGACGACCTCGACGGCGTCGTGCGGCTCGCGGCCCACCTCGACTCGCTCAACCTGCCAGCCGACGCTGTGGCCGTCGCCGAGATGATCGCGGCCTCTGTCCGCTCCTTCGCCTGCAGCGAGGCCGGCGACCGAACCGGCCGCTTCCTCTTCGTTCTGGAGCGCTGCAGCGACGGAGCGCTGCTCGGCACCTCCATGATCGTGGCCTCGCATGGCACGACCGACGACCCGCACCATGCCTTCCGCGTCGATGTAGAGGAGCGTTACAGCGAGTCGCTCGGAGAACTCTTCGCCCACCAGACACTCACCCTCGTGCAGTCCTACCGACCTCACACAGAGCTCGGCGCGCTGGTGCTGCACCCCGACTTCCGCGGCCATCCCGACCGGCTCGGCCAGGGGCTCTCCTTCGTCCGTTTCCTCTACATGGCGCTCCACCCGGACAGGTTTCACGAGCGGGTGGAGGCAGAGCTGCTGCCACCGCTCGAGGCCGATGGCTCGAGCCTGCTCTGGGAGTGGCTCGGCCGTCCCTTCACACGCCTCAGCTACCGGGACGCCGATCGCCTCTCGCGCGGCAACCGCGAGTTCATCCGTTCGCTCTTCCCCCGCACGCCCATCCACACCGCGCTCGCGCCGGCCGACGTGCAGGCTGTCATCGGCGCGGTGGGCGCGCAAACCCGCGGCGTCGCGCGCATGCTGACCGCAGCTGGCTTGCGCTACAACCTCCACATCGACCCCTTCGACGGCGGCCCCCACTTTGATGCGAAACGGGCAGACATCCTGCCGCTCCAACAGGCGCGCACGCTCCCCTTCGCAGGCTTGACCTCGGACGCCGACGCTCCCAAGAGGCTGATCACACGCGGTGGCGCCGGCCCCTTCCGTGCTGCGCTCGGCTTGTGGCTCGAAACAGGCGACGGCGCCCTCGTCGACGTCGACACCGCTGCCCAACTCAACCTGCAAGCCGGCGACCTGCTCCTCAGCCTGCCGCTCACCTCTCCACGCAAGCCCGAGGCTCCACGATGACACACCCTGCCCCCATGAGACTGGCCGGTGGCTTTGTAGCAGGCCGTTGGAACCACGACCGCGCCGAGCGCTGGGAGCGATTTGCACCCTACGATCTCTCCATGCCCGTCTTCGTAGGCACGGAGGGAACCGCACTCATCGATGCCGCCGTCGAGCAGGGACGACGGGCGCAGCGGGCTTGGAAGCTCCGGCCACTCGAGGAGCGCATCGCCGTCATCGACCGGTTCAACGAGCGGCTCGGTGAACACTCGCCCAAGATTGCGCTTCAGATCATGCGTGAGACAGGCAAGCTGGCCGTCGATGCCGCCGCCGAGATGAAGGGCGTGCTCTCGCGCTGGGAACACACAAAGCAGATCGCGCTGGCGGAGCTGCAGCGCCACCATCCAGCAGCCGACGCCTGCTACGACCTCGTCCCGCTCGGCGTGGTGGCTGTCATCAGCCCCTTCAACTTCCCGATTCACCTGGCGCACGGGCAGCTGCTGGCCGCGCTGGTGGCTGGTAACGCCTGCATCCTCAAACCGTCGGATTGGACCGCCGGCTGCGCGGAGCGCTACTTCTTCGCCTGGCAGGAGGCGGCCGAGGAGAGCGGCGCAGATCCGAGCCTGCTCCAGCTCATTCAAGGCGGCGGTCAGACGGGCGCAGCGCTGGCGGCCCATCCGGGCGTAGATAGCGTCTCCTTCACAGGCTCCTACCCCGTCGGCGTCTCCATCGTCCGGGCCGCCGCGGCGCAGCCCAGCAAGCTCATCGCGTTGGAGCTCGGCGGCAAGAACACGGCAATCGTGCTCGATGACGCCGACCTCGCGCTGGCGACCGAGGCCATCCTCACTGCGGCCACCGCAACAACGGGGCAACGCTGCACCTGCGTGAGCCGTCTGGTGGCGACGCGCGGCGTGGCAGAGGCGCTGCTCGACGAGCTCTCGATGCGGCTGGAGTGGATGGAGAGCGACGACCCGCAGCTGGAGAGCAGCGTGATGGGTCCGCTCGCCACGCCGGGCGGCTACGAGCGCTTCCTCGCAGCACAGGAGGAGACGGCTGGGCTCCAGACGCTCCTCAAAGGAGCAGCTGTTGAGCGGTCAAAGCAGGGCTACTTTGTGCGGCCCGGGCTGCACCTGGTTCGCGACATCGAGGCGGCGAAGGGGCGCATCGAGCGGGAGCTGTTCGGCCCCGATCTGCTGGTCGAGGTGGTCGACACGGAGGAGGAGGCGGTAGAGCGGGCCAACGCTACGCCCTATGGGCTGGCGATGGCGCTCTTCACGCGGACACAGTCGCGATTTGAGCGGCTTCGGCTGGAGCTCGAGGCGGGCGTGGTGAACTGGAACCGGCCGACGGTCGGGTCCAACGCGCTGCTGCCATTTGGAGGCATCAAGCAGAGCGGCAATCACCGCGCGACCGGTTCGCATGCGTTGCGACATGCGGTCCGTCCGCTGGCATCGATGCTCGGCGGCTAGCCGGAGGTAAAGAGGCTATCGAGCTCTTTCTCGATGTGATCTTCGGTGGTCTTCATCGCCACGCTGAGCTCCTGCACGAGGAGACGGCGGGCGGTGTCGAGCATCTTCCGCTCTCCGAAGCTGAGGTTCTTGTCGGCCCGAATCAGGTTCAGGTCGCGAAGGACTTCGGCGATTTCGAAGATGGAGCCCGTCTTGATCTTCTCGACGTAGGCACGGTAGCGGCGGTTCCAGGTGCCGTGGTCGAACGATACATTCCGCTCTCGCAGGATGTCGAAGACCTCGTCGACCTCGTC
The DNA here is from genome assembly GCA_044236985.1 of Bradymonadia bacterium. Taxonomy (GTDB): domain Bacteria; phylum Myxococcota_A; class Bradymonadia; order REDH01; family REDH01; genus CAIWGR01. The sequence goes on from JBIIFW010000112.1 coordinate 4,153, forward strand.
CTCCTCGATGACCTTGCGGATATCGACGGAGTCCACCTTGTTTTCGGGCACCATGATCTTCTTGTCTGAGTCCAGCACGCGCAGGACAAAGAACCTCATCGTGGCATCCATAATTACTTTTTCTTCAAGTCCCTCGACCTTCGCAACACCTTGAGCCGGATAGACGACCATGTCGCCAACCTTCAAGGAGAGCTCTCGCCGGGCACCAGACTTCGAGCGAGTCATGCTAACCGCCCTCCGTCAAAAGATCTGAACCATTCAAAGAAAACAGACACCAGGCGAAGGCGACTATTTGGTCGGCTTCGAGAGCGAACCGTGCAGGTCGAGGAGCTTGGCCTTCGTGAAGGTCGAAAGCTTCGACTTGTAGTCGGCGTTCGGCTTGCCGAACTTCAGGGCAACAATGGCATCCACGAGCGCATCCTTGGAGCCGAAGGTACTGGCGACCTTCTCTTCGACCGCCGAAAGGCGGAGGAGCTGCTTGTTGGACGCGCCCTGAATGCGGGCGGCGAACTCCTTCTCGGTCTCGCCATCGCGGCGATCGAGAAGAGGAAGGAGCTTGGTGGCAAGCTCCTTCTTGGAACCGAACTGCTCTCGGACCTGGGTCAGCGGGCTCTTCGACATCTTCAACCTTCCTCACTGCCCGGCGACCCGCCGAGCGCATCTCCAACACCCCATGGTGTCGGAACATTCCTGATTTGTCTCCCAGCGTTGCCGCTGTTAGCAGACCGACCGCGCTGCCGGCATGGCTTGTAAAGACCAGCTAGGCGTTCAGAGTGGCCCGCTCTCTACTGGTTTTGACCATGTTTTTCAACCTCTCTCTCTCTCCTCGTCTCGCAGCACCGCTGCTCGCCTCTCTCCTGCTCGCCGCCACGGCCGCAAGCTGTCGCACCAAGCCGAGCGGCGCCCCGGCCGCTTCGGGCAGCGGCAGCGGGAGCGGCGACGAGGTTTCCGCGCCGCCACCCGCAGGCTCCATCGCTGCACGTCAAGGAGCGCTCCAGCTCACCGATGTGGAGGTCGTCGCGCGCTTTGAGGCCAACGCCTTCCGCAAGGGGCTCCGTCCGACCGCCAAAGATGCCCTGATGCTCGCAGACGACCAGCGGGTCATCCGCCTCTTTGCGGGCGACCAGCTCGCGGCCCGCCGGGCCGGCGCGCTCGCCGAAGCCAAGGGCTGCAGCGTCTCTGCCGAACAGGCCCGCGCCGCCATGCAGAGCGAGCCCGAAGTAAGCCGCCTCTTTGCGCTCGATGCTGCCGGCCAACAGGCTGCCTTCGCCCCCTATCACCTCCTCTCCATGCAGGTCCTCGAGACGGTCTTCGCCGACGAACTTCTGCGCAAGTGCCTCGAGGAGAAGCTCGCCGTAGGGCTCGACGACGCCACCCTCCGCGCGCGGGTCCTCGCAGAACGAGAGACCCTCGAGGTGCAGATCGCCTCTATCCGGCTCCCGCTCGAGGCTGGCCGGCTCAGCGCCGTGCTCACCACCCGCGCCGCCGATATTGAGAAGCGCTATGCCGAGACCTCCGACCAGCACTGGCTCCCGCCGCGGCGGCGCATCTCGCTCGTGCGGCAGCCCAAGCCGGCCGAACCTGCGGCGGTCGAGGCGCTCAAGGAGCAGATGCGGGTTTGGCGCGAGGCCGCCTCCGCGAGCCCCGAGGCCTTCGCTGCGACCGCGACGGCCCACTCCGCCGATGCCTCCGCGTCGGCCGGCGGCCGCTACGGCCTCGTCACCGAGACCCAGATGCCGCTCGTCTTCACCACGCCGGTGGGCGCGACCACTGCGCTCTTCGAGTCGGAGACCGACCTCATGTTTGCACGCGTGGAGGAGCAGACAGCGCCCGAGCGGCGGCCGCTGGATGACGGCATGCGCAGCGAGATCGCGGCCACGCTCGCGCGTGAGTCGGGGCCTACCGACAAAGAGAAGGCGCTCGCAGCAACGGTGCAGCAGGCCATGGTCCGCGGCGGTGCCACCCTCGAGGCCATCAAAGGTGAGAAGGGGGTTGTCCTCGCGATGCCCAAGCCCTTCCGACGGACCGCCGGCGGCATGGTACCGGGCGTTGGCGTCAACCCGGCATTGAGCGAGCGTCTCTTCGCCAGCCTTGTGAAGCCGGAGGACAGCTTCCCCGAACCCTACTTCACCGGCTACGGCCTTGTCGTGGTCAAGCTCATCGCACGGGTGACGCCGACCGAGTCGGAGATCGCCACGGCGCTCGCCGACCAGCGAGAAGAGACAGCCGCCATCGAGGCGCGTGAGCAGGTCGATGCACTGCTCGCTGCCGACAGCGCCAAGCCGGTTGTGATCGTCGAGCCGATCTCTGCACTTCTGCGAGCCTTCGCGACCGCGAAGTAGCCCGGGTCAGTCGACGCCGTCGAGGAACTCTACGCGCCCCGTCGTGAGCGAATACTCAGCGCCCACGACACGGAGCCCGTTGGTGGCGATGAGCGACTCGAGCAGGGCCGAACCGTGGCGCAGATGGTTGACCGAGGCGCGGACGTTGGCCCGCACAGCTCGGGCGATGAGTTCGTCGTCGGCCTCTTCGGGGCGGTGGGTCTCGAGCAGCGTCTCCACGGAGGGGCGTATGCGATCGACGATGGAGCGAAGGTTGGGCGACTGCTGGGCCACGGGCCGGCGGAGCTCCTCGAGCGTCGCCTCGATGGCGCCACAGGATGTGTGCCCAAGAACCACCACGAGGCGCGTGTGGAACCGAGCGGCCGCAAACTCGATGCTGCCAACCTGCGACGGGGCGACGATGTTGCCGGCGACGCGAATGACGAAGAGATCACCGAAGCCCTGGTCGAAGACGAGCTCCGCCGGCACGCGGGAGTCGGAGCAGCCGAGGATGATGGCGAAGGGCTCCTGTGCGGCGCCAAGGACGGCCTCGCGTCCACGTTCAAGCCCCGCGGCCGGCTGCGTCAGCCGCTCCGCAAAGCGCTGGTTTCCAACGCGAAGTCGTTCAAGTGCCTCTGCTGCGGAGATCATCGATGCCTCGGGGAGCGGGGTCGCACCCTGCTAGGCAATCATGACGCCCTGCGCAACGAGGCCGTGGCGCCTCGCACCGTTCGGCTAGGACCAGAAGCCGCCATCTTCGGGCGAGCTTGCCGAGGCGTGGAGTTTGCGTGGGATGCGGCCCGCCTGACGCGCCGCCCAGCCTGCTGTCGCGGCATGACGCATCGCCTCTGCCATGAGCGTGGGGTGCTTGGCTCCGGAGACGGCCGTGGAGAGGAGGACGGCATCGCAGCCTAGCTCGAAGGCCTGGACCACATCCGAGGCGGTGCCGACGCCGGCGTCGAGGATGACGGGCAGATCTGTGATCTGCTCGCGGATGATGCGGAGGTTGTAGGGGTTC
>JBIIFW010000129.1:0-7059 GCA_044236985.1 Bradymonadia bacterium
TCCGGATGCCCATCCCGCTGCCAATCGGGCTGCCGAGCGGCATGACGGCGGCGCAACCTGCGTCGCGGAGCCGGAGGGCGAGGATGGGGTCGTCGTTGGTGTAGGGCAGCACGATGAAGCCGTCGCGGACAAGCTGTGTGGCAGCCTTGAGGAGTTCGATGGGGTCGGGGAGCAGCGTGGTGTCGTCGCCGATGACCTCAAGTTTCACCCAGGGTGTGTCGAAGGCCTCCCGGGCAAGATGGGCCGTGAGGATGGCGTCGCGGGCCGAGTAACAGCCGGCCGTGTTGGGCAGCAGGAAGCGTCCGCTCCGCCGCAGCGCTCCGAAGAGGGATGACTCGTCGGGCTCGGTGGGATCGACGCGGCGAACAGCTACGGTGACGACCTCTGCACCCGAGGCCTCGATGGTCCGCATGAGCGCGTCGAGGCTCCGGTAGCGGCCGGTTCCCATGAAGAGGCGGGAGGAGAAGCGGCGCCCCGCGATGATGAGCCCCGGGTCGGTGGGCTGGAGCGGCGAGAGCGGGTCTCGGAGAGCGGTCGAATCCATGGCGGCGTCCGAAGGAGCGGGCTGGGCGGAGCGGCGATACCTCGCCGCCACAGGGCGTGCAACCCTGCCGGACAGGCCGTGGTGGGCAGCTCAGACTTGAACTTCGCAGGCAGAGGGAGCATAGCGCGGCCATGAAGAGGCCAGACGCGCAGCAGAGCCCGCTTGGGGCAGGCTTCCGAGGAGCAGGGAGCCTGGCGGTGCTCTGCGCCGCGACCCTGCTTGCTGGCTGCCGCGACAAGGAGCCCCTCGCCGGCATGGCGGCGCAGTCGAACGCTGAGACGAAGGGCGGCCTGATGGTATCCCGCATCGCCGGGACGGCAGCGGGCGAAGGCTCTTCGGATGGCGCGGCGCAGCAGCTGACGCGGGGCGCGGCGCGGCTCGCCTCTACCTTTGCACCACAGGGCACCCCCCTCTTTGCGCCCCTGCCCTGGAAGTTCACCGGTGGCGGGCGGCGCGACCTGCCCGTGAAGCTGAGGCAGGGGATGCGGGTGGCCTTCATGGCCTATGCGCAGCCCTCCGATATCGACCTCGACCTCGTCCTGACGCTGCCCGATGGGCTGCAGGCCGCTGAGGACCGGTCGCCCGACGAGATGCCGGTCATCGTCCATTTCGAGGTGCCGCGAGATGGCATCTACAACCTACGCGCCTCCGCGGATGGTGCGGGAGAGGCGCTGATTCTGGGCTTCGAGGAGGCCACCGTCCCCGAGACCTTCGCCGAGCGCGACCTCGCGGCCCTGGCTGCCCGTTACCTTCCCGGCGCAACGGCCCTGAGCCCCGTGCACCGCGAGAGTCTGCTTCCGGGCCAAGCAGCTCGGCTGACCTTCGCCGCCCTCTCCGGCCGCTGCTACGGCGTTGTGGCTGTTGGCAGCAAAGAGCTCCGCGATCTCGACCTCTATCTCGCCACCGCCGAAGGCCAAGAGCTCGAGGAAGACACCGGCCCCGCAGCCGATGTGGTCATCCCGGAGGTCTGCATGGTTCACTCGGGAATGACGACAGTCACGCTTCGAGCTGCGGAGGGCAAGGGAGACGCCTTCTGGCAGGTCTACGAAGTCGCGCGCAGGCAGGCGCCCAAGGCCACGCCGAGCGCGCAGGCAGGCAGCGGCGGCGCGGAAAAATAGCGGCCAATCGTAGCCGTTGCTATCCGACCTCTGCTCCGCGTTGCGGCGCACCCCCACGACACCGACGCAGGTCCGCCGTGCTCAGAGAAATCGGTCCCTACCAGCTCCTCCGGCTCCTTGGCGAAGGCGGAAACGCACGCACCTACCTTGCCCGCGACCAGCGCTCAGGCCAGCTCCGCGCCATCAAGGAGCTCAAGCTCGTCAAGCAGCGCCACACCAAGCAGATTGAGCTCTTTGAGCGTGAGTGCGCCACCCTCAAGACCATCCACCACACGCAGGTCCCGGAGTTCACCGAGACCATCGTCGACCGCCGTGAAGAGACGATCGCCTTCTACCTCGTGCAGGAGTTCATCGAGGGGCCCTCGCTGCAGCAGCTCCTCGAGGTGCGTGGCACCATCCCGATCCCCGAGGTCGTCTGGCTGATGAAGAGCTGCCTCATGCCGCTCGGCTATCTCCACGGGCGCAATCCGCCGCTCTACCATCGCGACATCAAGCCCTCCAACCTGGTGCTGCGGCCCAACGGGGACTGCGTCCTCATCGACTTTGGCGCCGTGCGCGAGGCCGTGCTGGACCCGCGTGCCGGCGGCTCGAGCGTTGTCGGCACCTTCGGCTACATGGCGCCGGAGCAGTTTCAGGCCCGCGCCTACGCAACGACCGACCTGTACGCGCTGGGCGCAACGGCCCTGCACCTCATCACGGGCATCGAGCCGGCGAGGTTTGAGATCCGGCGGCTCAAGCCCGACGTCTTCCCCCACCTGACCCACGACCCCGCCATCGCTGCCATCCTCGACCTGCTCCTGGAGCCGGCGATGGAGGACCGCTACCCGTCCGTCGACGCGCTGCTCCGCGCCCTGGAGCGTTGGGAGGCGGCCAACGGCCCGGCGGTGCGCATCGTGGTGCCGGAGGGCGCCAGCCAGCCCGTCTCCTCGCCCATCTCCTCGCCCAGCATGGGCGCCCTCTCGGCGCCCTCCTCCCTCCCGCCGATCGGGCTCGCTGCCGCACCTGCTCTGGTGTCGGCACCCGCCCCGGCGGCTCTGCCCGTAGCAGCGGCTGCAGCGGCGCCGGTGATTGTGGCGGCGGCAGCGATGGTTGAGCCCGCGCCGGCTCCGCCGCGCATCGAGCCGCCCGCGAACACAGCGCCCATCGAGCTCGTGCCGCTCCGCCGCGAGGAGAGTCCCTTCTACCGCGCGCTGCTGCCGGGCGGTCATGGAGCCAGCCGCGCGGCACTGCTCCCCATCTCCATCTCGCTCGGGCTCGCCCTCTTCTCCATGAGCCATGCCGCCCGCTACGACAAGGTCGCCTACCTCGTGGGAGCCGGCATCTTCGGCCTTGTCGGGCTCCTCCTGACCATGCCGCGCACGGCTGGCACGCAGGCCGCCAAGCGGCTCAAGAGCGGCGGCGAGGTGGCAAGCGCCCGCACGCTGGAGGCGATTGAGCGGGTGAGCCTGATCGGCGGCTCGGAGTTCTGGATCACCTACGAGTTTGAGGGGGTCGACGGCCTCACGCACACCGGCAGCCAGCGACTGGCGTCGAAGGTGGCGCTGCAGACCTTCTGGAACGATCGGGCCCGCGTCCGCATCCGCTACCTCGCCACCGACGCGACCGTCTCCTGCCTCATGCTGACGAAGCGCTGACGCCCATGGCACTTACCCGAGCCGGCATCGTCGAACTGGACCACCGCCACGTTTGGCACCCCTACACGCAGCACGATGAGTGGGTGACGCAAGACCCGCTTGTCATCGCCTCTGCGAAGGGCATCTGGCTCACAGACGAAGACGGACAGCGCTGGATGGACGGCAGCGGGAGCTGGTGGGTCTCGAACCTCGGCCACGGCTATCCGCGGGTCCTGGAGGCGCTCCATGCGCAGCTCGACAAGGCCTCCCATGTGATGTTTGGCGGCGCCACGCACGCGCCGGCTGCGACCCTTGCTGCACGCCTCGCCGCGGTCGCTCCGCCTGGGCTCACGCGCACCTTCTTCTCCGACAACGGCTCAACCGCCGTCGAGGTCGCCATCCGGGTCGCCTATGAGTCGTGGCAGCAGCGCGGAGAGACCGACCGCCGGCGCTTTGTGACCCTCGAAGGCGCCTACCATGGCGACACGCTCGGCACGGTCTCGCTCGGCAGCATCGCGGCCTTCCGACACCGCCTCGAGGGGCTGCTCTTCGAGGTCCTCCCCGTGCCGGCCGGCGCGGGCGCGACGGGGACTGGCTGGGAGTCGGAGATGGTCGACGCGCTCGCCGCACTGCTGGCGGCGCGGGGCCACGAGGTAGCCGCCGTCGTCGTCGAGCCGCTCATCCTCGGCGCGAGCGGAATGCGGATGTACAGCGCAGCCACGCTCCGGCGCATGCATGCGCTCGCCAAAGAGGCGGGCGCCCTCTTCATCGCAGACGAGGTCTTCGTCGGCCTGGGTCGGACGGGCACGCTGTTTGCCTGCGAGCAGGCCGGCATCACGCCCGACCTTCTCTGCCTATCGAAGGGCCTCACGGCCGGCTCGCTGCCCTTTGCGGTGACCCTTGCCACGCAGGAGCTCTTCGACGCCTTCCGCGGCGAGCGTTCGCGTATGTTCCACTACGGCCACAGCTACTGCGGCAACCCCCTCGGCTGCGCGGCGGCCCTCGCCACACTCGATGCCTTTGCCGAGGACGGCATCCTCGAGCATGCAGCCCTTCGTGCGGAACAGATGCGGCGCACGACAGCAGACTGGCGGCAGTGGCCGGGCGTGGCCGAAGTGCGCCAGACCGGCCTCGTGCTTGCCGTGCAGCTGGCCGAGGGCAGCGACTACACCGACCCCGTTGGCTGGCGCATCGCCAAGGCGGCAGCCGCGCGCCAACTGCTCATCCGGCCTCTCGGCAACGTGGTCTATCTCGTGCCCGCGCTCACCATCTCCGCCGACGAGCTCGACGCCATGCTTGAACGGTTCGGAAGCGCCATCCGAAGCGCAGTCTAGGGCGCAGGCAACGCTACTCTTCGAAGAACCAGTTGTCGTAGAAGCGGCCCGCCCGCTTGAAGGTCACCGCGCCAAACGCATTGGCGACAACGCCCCAGATGATGGCCACCTTGAAGAGCCAAGAGAGGCGGTCGCGCCCCTGTGCGAGCAGCACCAACAGGAAGGGCAGATAGTCCATCTGAAAGCGGTATCCGAACTGCTCCCAGCCTGTGTTCTGATAGAAGAGATGCGAGGTCGCGATGGCCGCGATGGTCGCCCATGCCGCGCGATGGAGCCAGCGGTTCTCCGCGCCTTCGCGTGCCTTGGGCCAGAGCAGGTAGAGGTAGGCCGGCGTGGTGAGCCAGATGGCGAGGCCATGCTTGGAGACGATGAGGTAGGGGGCCTCGGTCTGCAGCTTCGGGAGCAGCGCAAACATGGCCGCGAGGTTGCGCGACAGGAAGTGGTAGTTGAAGAGTCCCCACTCCTTGATGCGGTCGAGCTGGCCGTTGGCGAGGTAGGTGTGGCCGAACTCTCCGAGCCGCTCGAAGCGGGCCTGGTTGGCGGCCATCAGCAGCAGCCCGACGACAAGCGGCGTGACGGCGAAGAGCAGCCCGTCGCGCCAGAACCGGCGGTCGCGCAGCGAGGCCAACTGCCCGTTCGGGAAGAAGAGCGCCGCTGCGGCAAAGACCGTGGCATAGAGCAGCGGCGTGCGGGAGGCGAAGCCGAAGGCAAGCGCCGCACCGGCCCAGAAGAAGCTCCGCGCGAGCACGGCCCGCACATAGAGCAGGTTGAAGGTCACCCCGACCACCAGCGCCGTGAACCAGACCTGACCGAGGACCGAGCACCAGAGATGGGCCGTCCCGAAGCCGAAGAGGGCCAGCAGCCAGCCAAGATCACCCCGCGAAAGCCGCGTGTAGCCGAGCCGGCCGAGCTGCAGCAGCAGCCCCCAGGCGAGCACCACATTGAGCGCAGCCATCGCTACGGTGAAGAGGACATCGTTGAAGGCCATGCCCCAGACCGCCACGAAGGGCATCATCAGCACGGCCGGCATGGGCGGAAAGGAGACGTAGTTTGCGAAGGTGCTCTTGGCCGTCCGCGCCTCCGCCACATCGAGCACATAGAGCCGGCCGCGCAGGTCCATGAACTTGCGCTGGCCCTTGTTCCACCAGAAGCCCTTGAGCTCCTGACCGCTCTTCAGTTGGAGGGTCTCCACCGTCGCCCAGTCGTTGCCGTGGGGCGGCGCGCCGCGCACTTCGAGCGTGCCGTGGAGGTAGCTGTCGGCGAGGTAGACGAAGTGGGGGTCTGTGCTCTGCTGCCGCAGCCTAGCCCCGGCGAAGGCTCCGAAGACCAGTAGCGAGAGGGCGAAGATGGCCACAGCAACTCTCCATGAGCTGCGATAGGCGGTGGCGTCGGCCGGCTGGTCGGAGTGGGACATGCGGTGGTCCGGAGGGCTGCGTCGGCGGGGCAACTAGCAGGGTTGGCCTGTGCGTGCCACGCGCTACCAGCCGCGCGCAGTGAGGGCTCGCTCGCGCCACCAGCTCTCGCCATCGGAGGCGACGACGAGGGCCGAGCCCTGATCGGTACGGTCGGTCCAGACGGCGGCGGCGTTGAGCCGGTCGGTGACCTCTGCGTGGGGGAAGCCGAACTTGTTGTCGCGGCCGAGTTCGAGGTGTGCGAGCCGCGGTGCCACTGCCGCCAGGAAGGCCGGGGTCGTGGAGGTTTTGCTGCCGTGGTGTCCGACCTTGAGCAGCGTCGCGCTCAGGTTAGCTCCCGAGGCCAGCAGATGGGCCTCCCGCGGCGCCTCGGTATCGCCGACGAGGAGCGCGCAGAAGGCTCCGTCGCAGATGCGGAGCACGAGGCTTCCGTCGTTGCCTGTTGCCTCCTCAGGCCGTGGCAGCGTCTCGATGCTCACCTGCCGCGGGCCGCTCCCCACAGAGAGCCGGCCAGGGGGCTGGTCGGGATGAAGCAGCTCGGCGCCGACCTGTTTGGCACCTTCGCGCAGGGAGCGGACGAGCTTCTTCGAGGGGTCGAGCGAGCCCGCCCAGATTTGGGAAGGCCGGAGGTAGGGCACCAGCTCTGCGATGCCTGCGAGGTGGTCTGCATCGTCGTGGGTCGCGACCAGAACATCGACGCTGCGATAGCCTAGGATACGCAGGTAGGGCAGCACCGTGCGGGTGCCGGTATCGGGGAGCTGGCGTCCGTTGCCGCCGGCGTCGATGAGGAGTGTGTGGCCGGTCGGAAGCGCCACAAAGGTGGCATCACCCTGCCCCACGGGGATGGCGTGGATCCGCATCTCGGGCGCTGGCCTCCAGGCAGGTGGAAGGTCTGTCGCGAGGAGCGCGAGTGTCGCGGCGACGAGCGCCAGGTCGGCGCGGCGTGAGCGTAGAAAGAGGCCTGGCGCTCCCACCGCCAGCAGCCCCCACCCGAGGCAGCCGATGAGCGACGGTCGTCCCCAGACGAGCGGCAGCGAG
>JBIIFW010000274.1:0-4063 GCA_044236985.1 Bradymonadia bacterium
TACTTTGTGTGGGGGCCGCGGGTGAGCGTGACCTTGACGGTCGAGCCGCGGCCCGGCTTCGCGACGGTTCGGCTGCACCAGCTCGGGAGCCCACAGGGGGCCGACACCGAGATTTTTGGCGCCACAGGCGACCCTGAGACCTTCATCGGCGTCGACCTGTCGGAGGATGGCCACTTCCTCTTTCTCTACCTCAGGCGGGGTTGGGACGATGTGAGCGTCTGGTACCGCGACCAGCGCATGCAGGTGGACATCAATATCCCGCAGCGGGTGGTGCCGAGCGGTGATGTGATCGCATCGAGCGTGACGAACGAGCTGGTCGCCAAGGTCGACGCACGGGCGCGAGGGCTCGGCTTCCAGCGGCTGGTCGTTGGCGCCGGCGCCAACACCCAGGTTACGGCCTTTAAGAATACCTTCTACCTGCACACCAACGCCTCGGCGCCGATGTACCGTGTGCTCTCGGTCTCGCCCGACAGCGGCGTCTGGCGCGAGATTGTGCCCGAGGGAACGACGAAGATTGATGCGGTGCAGGTAGCCGGCGAGAAGCTGGTCGTTTCGTCGCTGGACAAGGCTGCGAGCCGACTCTCACTCTGGGGCTTGGATGGCGGAAAGCTGCGCGACCTCGTGCTCCCGGGGCTAGGCTCCATCTCGGGGCTCTCGGGCGAGCTCGACAGCGACACGCTCTACTACGGCTTCTCCACCTTCACGCAGCCAACGCAGGTGATGAAGCTCTCGCTGTCGGAGAACCGGAGCGAGGTGTGGGGGCGGGTGAAGCTCGATGTCGACACCTCGCGCATGGTGGTCTCGCAAGAGAGCTATACATCCAAGGATGGCACGCAGGTGACTATGTTTGTGGTGCATCGCGACGACGCGAAGCGTGACGGTTCGAACCCAACGCTGCTCTACGGCTACGGCGGCTTCAACGTCGACATGACGCCGGCCTTCTCCTCGGCTGTGGTGACCTGGCTGGAGCTCGGCGGCGTCTACGCGGTCGCCAACCTGCGCGGCGGCGGTGAGTATGGCGAGGCGTGGCACCAGGCCGGCATGCTCGACCGCAAGCAGAACGTCTTCGACGACTTCCATGCGGCTGCCGAACACCTGATCTCGACCGGCTGGACCCGCTCTGAGAAGTTGGCGATTCGGGGCGGAAGCAACGGCGGCCTGCTGGTCGGAACGGCGATGACGCAGCGGCCTGAGCTCTATGGCGCGGTCATCTGCGCCGTGCCGCTGCTCGACATGCTCCGCTACCATCGTTTCGGCAGCGGCCGCACCTGGATCCCCGAGTATGGTAGCGCGGATGAGGCCACCCAGTTCCCCTACCTCGCAGCCTACTCGCCCTACCACCATGTGAAGGCCGGGACCCACTACCCCGCGCTGCTCATGATGGGCTCCGACCATGACGACCGGGTGGATCCGATGCATGCCCGCAAGTTCGCTGCTGCGATTGCCGCGGCAACCGCGGAGCTGCCCGAGGCAGCGCCGGTCCTCTTCCGCCTGGAGCGCAACGCCGGCCATGGCGGAGCCGACCTGGTGAAGCAGACGGTCGCAGCCAACGCAGATCAGTTCGCCTTCCTCGCCCGGACGCTCGGCGTCGACCTTTCCGCTCTCCGCTAACCCCCGCATAGGTGTGCTCATGCAAGACCGTCGCAGCTTTCTCCAACGCCTCGCCCTCTCGACGGGCGCCGTTATCCTGATGCCCGCCGTGAGCCGCTGCGGCGCGCCGCAGGCCTCCGCGCCTGCCGCTGCGGTCCGAGACCCGAACGAGCCGCTGCGCACCGAGCCGGCCGGCTGGGATGCCATCGCCTACAACCGAGAGCGCGGTAACGCCGGCTTCATTCCGGCGACCTATCAGGCCGCGATCAACGCCGAGAGCGGCCCCAAGGAGGCGCTCGGAAAGCACCTCCCCTACCTGCCGGAGGTGGGCAGCGTACCAGCTGGTTTCATCGCCATGATGTGGGGCGATCCATCGAAGGGCCACGGCCGCCATCCCAACGCGGTGAAAAGCGAGGCCAACAACCATGTGGGCCACTGGTACGACTGGATCAGGGTTCGGAAGGCCGAAGAGGGCGAGACGGAGGAACTTCAGAGCAGTTTTTCCGACTGGCCGGGCACGGCGGCCGCCGACAACGGCGCCTACGCTGTCTTTGGCGAGGGCGACATCACCGCCGACGGCGGCAAGAACACCATCTATCTCGCCGCGATCCCGGCGGGTGTGAAGTCGGGAGACAGGGTCCGCATCTGGGCGCACTGCCTGACGCATGGCGAGTATGTGGCCTTCCTCACCATCCCGTAACGCGTCCGTCGCGACCACCACGCAGCGCGTCATCGCTCTGTTGGCAAGTCGCGGAAAATACGGCGATGCCGTTTGACCTTGAGGGGGCGGGATGACTAATCCCCGCCCACCCGTGAGGCAGTCCCTTACGAGTTCGCCGGAGAGAGCCGTGTCGACATCCAGCATCTGGTCCCGCTTCCGTCCCCGTCCCCGCAATACGCTCTTCCTCGGCATCCACATCGCAACCCCGATCGTGGCCTGGATGGCGGGCTTCAGCTGGTTCGGCGTCCTCCTCGCGCTTGTGGTTTACTACGTGCGGGTCTTCGGCATCACGGCCGGCTACCACCGCTACTTCTCGCATCGCGCCTACAAGATGGGGCGCGTGACGCAGTTCCTCATGGCCTTCCTTGCGCAGACCGCCTGCCAGGGAGGCGTGCTCTGGTGGGCGGCCCACCACCGCCAGCACCACCGTTACTCCGACCAGCCCGGCGATGTTCACAGCCCCAAGCTCGACGGCTTCTGGTATGCCCACATGGGCTGGATGCTGGTCGAAGAGACCGACAACACAGACATCGCGCGGGTGAAGGACTTCGCGAAGTTCCCCGAGATCCTCTGGCTCGAGAAGTATGCGATAGTGCCGCCGCTGCTGCTCGCCATTGCGCTCTACGCGACCTGGGGCCTCACGGGACTCGGCTGGGGCTTTGGCGTCTCGACCGTTGCGCTCTGGCACGGCACCTTCTGCGTGAATTCGCTCGCCCACGTCATGGGTCGCCGCGTCTACGAGACGACCGACACCTCCCGCAACAGCGCACTCATCTCCACCTTCACAATGGGCGAGGGCTGGCACAACAACCACCACCACTACCAGCGCTCCGCGGCGCAGGGCTGGCGTTGGTACGAGTTCGACCCCACCTACTGGATCCTCAAGCTGATGCAGCTCGTTGGCCTGGCCTCAGGTGTGAGCCGGCCGCCGCGTCACGTGATCGAGAACACCATCGCTCGCGTCTCGGAGCGGGCCAAGGAGCTCCGCGAGGGTCTGGCGCAGCGGGCAGAGGCGCTGTCCGCGGCGGTCCAGTCGGCGCGTGGGTCGGCACCTGAGGAGCGCATTCGCCAGCTGCTGCAGAGCGCCGAGGAGCTCCGCACGGAGATGCTGGCGCTGCGGGATGAGAAACTGGCCCACATGGCCGAGCGCGTCGATGCGCTGGTTCATGAACTGGAAGCCAGAATGTTGGGCGAAACGAGCGGAGTGTAATGGCACTGATTCAACTCCGGGGGATTCACCTCTCCTTTGGCTCGGCACCCGTGCTGAACGACACCTCGTTTTCCATTGAGCGGGGTGAGCGGGTCGGGTTGCTGGGCCGGAATGGCGCTGGCAAGACGACGCTGCTCCGCATGATTGAGGGCGTGTTGCTGCCCGAGCAGGGCGTGGTGGAGCGGCCCGATTCACTCCGTGTTGCGCGATTGATTCAGGAGATCCCTTCCGACGACTCGGCCTCGGTCTGGGAGCTGGTGGCGGGCGCCTTCGGAGGGGCAGGCCGCGACGCAGCAGCGATGCGGGCCGGCGGCGACGCGCTCGGAGATCCGTCGGCGGCGTGGGCAGTAGCGCCCGCTGTCGAGACGGCGATCGCACGGCTCGGGCTCGACCCCGACCAGCCCTTCGCGACGCTGTCGGGCGGCCTCAAGCGGCGTGCCGCACTGGCCCGTGCGCTGGCGACGGACCCCGACATTCTGCTGCTCGACGAGCCCACCAATCACCTCGACGTTGAGGCGATCGAGCAGCTCGAGACGCTGCTC
>JBIIFW010000275.1:0-4061 GCA_044236985.1 Bradymonadia bacterium
GAGGCCCAGCCCCGCAAGGCCTACTACCCGGGCGCGCAGCAGCGCTACCGCGGCTTCCTGGAGCGCTACCCGCAGGCCAAACCCACCGCGACGGTCAGCGACGAGGTCATCCCCTGGACGCTCATCCCCGACATCACGCCGGAGGATGGCGAGTATGGTCTGACCACCGAGGCCTTCTGCGGCATCCTCGCAGAGACGGCGCTGCCGGGCGCAGACGCAGAGAGCTTCCTGCGCAACGCGGTGCCCTTTGCCAACGACGAGGTCTGGGGCACGCTCTCATGCGTCATGCTCATCGACGGCGCCTCGGCCAAGGCTGCGGCCTCCACGCTCGACTGGGCCATCGCCAACCTCCGATACGGCGGCATCGGCATCAACATCTGGTCGGGCCTCTGCTACGGCTTTGTCTCGCCCACCTGGGGCGCCTTCCCGGGCCACACCAACGAAGACATCCGCTCGGGCCGCGGCGTGGTCCACAACACCTTCCTCTTCGACCATCCGCAGAAGTCGGTGCTCAAGGCGCCCTTCCGGATCGCCCCAACGCCGGCCTGGTTTGCCGACCACAAGACGCTCCACATCCTGGGCCGCAAGATGACCGCCTTCGAGGCGGCGCCATCGTTCCTCAAGTTGCTCTTCAGCATCATTCCGACCGCGCTGCGAGGCTGAGCCGATGACCGAACCGGAGCCGTTGCAAACCGACGAAGGGCGCCGACCCGTGCCGACGGAGGCGAAGCCGTCTCCCGCTGTTGCGCCGGACGAGGCAGCGCTTACCGGCGTTGCGAAGCAGCTCTGGCTCGTCGTGGGCGGCATTGCCGTCATCGCGCTGCTCCGCTGGGGCTGGTTCGCCTGGGATCGCTACCAGGCAAGCCTCGCCGGCTTCGATGTGGAGGTGCCGGCCGGACCGCCGCCGTCGCCTGCGGACTGGGCCGAAGACGACACCCCCTTCTATCGGGCGGCCTGCCCGATCGGCTGGGAGCTCGACAAAGACTTCACCGGCCCCACGCAGTGGAAGTGCGTCGCGATCCTCCCCGACCTCGGACAGTATCCGCCTAACTGCAACATCATCATCGAGCCGAAGACGGCCGAGGCGCTCTTCAACTCGTCGGAGAACTACTGGACGGAGCTCCGCGATAACATGACGAAGACGCTCCCCAACATGCACATCCTTCAGGAGGAGGAGGTCTGGTTCCAGGGCGTAAAGGGCACGCGCGCAGAGTTCGACCACACCTCCGCGGGGCCGACGACGCTGGTCTTCGCCTACTATCTGGTGGGCGAGAAGAATGCAGCCACGCTCACCTGCTCGTCGCCGCCCGACATCGCGCGGGCCTACCGGAGCACGCTGGAGAGCATCGCGAGCCACATCTACATCAAAGACTTTGAGCCCGGGTCCAGCGGCTCCGGCGACGCGAAACCGCAATAAGGCGCCCACATGTGGCAGGAACTCCTCCTCTTTCTCGCGAAGGCCTCGATGGGCGTCGTCGCCGTCGGCATCGTCGTCGTGCTCATCGCCCGTGCGGCGCGGAGCGGCGGCGAGAGCAGCCGCGGGCGGCTCCGCGTGACCCGGCTCAACGACCGGTTTGGCGAGCTTGAGGCCACCGTCCGGCTGCCGCGCCTTGGCAAGAAGGAGCGCAAGGCCTGGATCAAGAAGCGGGAGGCGGAGGAGAGCGGGTTCGAGACCTCCGGCCGGCCGGCCACCTTCGTCATCGACTTCAAGGGCGACCTGCAGGCCTCCGCCGTGGACGAACTCCGCGAGACGGTCTCGGCCGTCATCGCCGGCCACCGCGAGGGCGACGAGGTGCTGCTCCGCATCGAGAGCCCGGGCGGTACCGTGCACGGCTACGGTCTTGCAGCTTCGCAGCTCGCGCGGCTGCGGGCCGCCAAGCTCCGCGTGGTCGCCTGCGTCGACAAGGTGGCCGCGAGCGGCGGCTACATGATGGCCTGCGAGAGCGACGAGGTGGTTGCGGCCCCCTTCGCCATCGTCGGCTCCATCGGCGTGGTGGCGAGCGTGCCCAACCTGCACAGGCTGCTGGAGAAGTATGGGGTGGACTACGAGGAGATGACGGCGGGCGAGCACAAGCGGACCGTCAGCATGTTCGGAAAAATCGAGCCCGAGGGACGTGAGAAGTTCCTCGAGCAGCTCGCTGAGATTCACGCTCTCTTTCAGGCGCATGTGCTCCGGAACCGACCCAACGCCAAGGCGGAGCTCATCGCGACGGGCGAGCACTGGGCTGCCTCACAGGCGGTGGAGCTTGGGCTTGTGGACCGTATCGCTACGAGCGACGACGAGGTGATGCGTCTCGTGAAGGACCGTGAGGTCTACGAGGTGAGCTACCGCCGGCCGCGGTCGTGGCAGTCGCGCATGGGTCGCGCTGCGGCGATGCAGCTGCTCGAGACGCTGGGGCTGCGCTGATGGGGGCCGGGCTTCGCACTCTCCTGTTGCTCTCGGCACTCGTGATGGCCTGGGGCTGCGGTGGCGCCGACAGTTCCACAACGCTCGCTGATACCGGCAGCGGCGACGGGAGCTCTACCGCGTCGGTCGCGCCCGGGATGCGAGCGCTTCTTGATGTGCGCTGCGTCGGCTGCCACCAGCCCGGCGGCACGGGGCGCGGAGACTACACCATCGACGCCGAGGTCTTGCAGCGTCGGGCGTCCATCGGGACAGCAGTCGCGGCGCGCACCATGCCGCCCTGGATGCCCGACCCCAGTTGCGGCTCCTTCGATGGCGACCTTTCGCTCTCCGAGGCCGAGCTGGCGCTGGTCGCTGACTGGGCTGCAGGCGGTGAACCGCAAACTTCGGTCTCTCCTGAGGAGAGCGCCCTGCCCGAGTTAGGTCCGCCAGATATCTCACTGATTGGGGCAGAGTCCTACCAGCCGATCCCCGAAGAGTTGACCGACCGGACCGTCTGCCACAAGATCGGGCCGGTGTTCACCACAGAGACGCTCCTTCGGGCTATCGCCTTCAGACTCTCTCATCCTGAGCTCGTTCACCACCTCGTCCTGTTAGCCATCCCCGAGAGCGAGTTGGTCGCAACGCCACAGTCGGGCGCCGGCACTTACAGTTGCGATACGCCGAACACACTCCGTTTGGGCTTCGCCATTCAGCTCGCCACCCCCTATTTGCTGCCAGCGGGGGTCGCGGTGCCCATCCCCGCGGGCCACCTTCTACTGCTGCAGGTGCACTACAGCATCGCAGCCCTGCCTGCGGGAGATCCGATTCCTCAGGTAACGAGCGCGCTCGACCTGTGGACGACCAGCGCCGCCGAAGCGCGCCCGCTATCGCTTCTGGCGGGAAGCATTGATGACCTGGTTGTCGGCGCGGGAGATGCGAACGGAAGCGCGGCCAGCGAGACACGCATAGACCGGTCGCAACGCGTTTATGCCCTCATGCCACACATGCATGTCTTTGGGACCGCCTTCTCGGCGACTTTGCGGCGCGCCAACGGCACCCAGGAGTGCCTCATCTCCATCCCCAGCTGGCGCTTCCTCGAACAGCGAATCTTCTTTCGGCCGCCGGGGGATGAACTGCTGCTTTCGCCCGGAGACACCATCTCGTTCCGCTGCAGTTACGATAACTCTGCCGAGAACCAACCGCTGGTGCGGGGCGTGCGGGGCGAGCCGCGCGACCTCACCGCCGGTTGGAGGAGTGTGGACGAAATGTGTGAGTTCAACCTGTTCCTGACCGAGCGCTAGCCGCTACTCCGTCGGCGCGCTCTTGACCTTGCGCTTGGCGCGGGGCTTGGCCGGCTCTTCGGGCGAGAGCACGAGCGGCGCGACCGCTTCGACCGGCGCGGCGTTGCCCGTGCAGGTGAAGGAGAAGGTGTCGCCATCGCGATCCACCACCGCCGTGCCGCCATGCTCGAGCGCTCCGAAGAGAATGCGCTCGCTGAGCGGGAGGCGAATCTTCTCGCGGATAACACGGCCGAGCGGACGGGCACCCATGAAGCGGTCGTAGCCGAGCTCACCCAGGTATTCCTGAGCGGCCGCGGTGACCTCGAGGGTGACCTTCTTGGCAACCAGCTGAAGCTGGAGTTCACCGAGGAACTTGGCGACCACGCGGCCCATGA
>JBIIFW010000276.1:0-4057 GCA_044236985.1 Bradymonadia bacterium
CGGTCATGGGGCCCACTCCACCCGGCACCGGTGTGATGACGCCCGCCCGTGCGTGGGCCTCTTCGAATTCCACATCGCCCGTCAGCTTGCCCGTCGAGAGCCGGTTGATGCCCACATCGATGATGGCTGCGCCCGGCTTGACCCAGCTTCCGCGGATGAGGCCCGGCACGCCAGCCGCGACGACCACCACATCGGCCTGCGCGATGCAGGCGCCAAGGTCTTCGGTGAAGCGGTGGCACATCGTCACCGTCGCGTCGGCACGCACCAGCATCTGCGCGACCGGCCGACCCACAATCACGCTCCGACCGACCACCACCGCGCGCTTGCCCGAGAGCGAGACGCCCGCAGCATCGAGAAGCAGCATGCAGCCCGCCGGTGTGCAAGGTTCGAGCAGCGAACGCCCCGAGAAGAGCTGGCCCAGATTGAGCGGGTGAAAGCCATCCACATCTTTGCGCGGGTCAACGGCAGCGATGATCCGGTTCTCCGAAATCCCGGGCGGAAGCGGCAGCTGCACGAGGATGCCATCGACCGAGTCGTCGTTGTTGAGCTCCTCCACCAGCGCCACAATCTCGGCCTCGGTAACGCTCGCCTCGAGGTGGTGGTGGCGCGACAGAATCCCCACCTCGGCGCAGGCCCGCACCTTGCCGCGGACGTAGACCTCGCTCGCGGGGTCGGCGCCAACGCGCACCACGGCAAGCGTCAGCGTGATGCCCTGCTCTGCCAGCAGCGCCGTCTGCTCCCGGATGGGTGCCTTGACCCGCTCAGCCACCAGTTTCCCGTTGAGGATGCCGTTGTTGACGGCCCATGAGTCCTGAAGGTGCGGCATGTCGGGCGCTCCGTATTGCGTGCGCGGCGCCCCTACCACGCCGCAGCGAGCGCCGCAAAGCAGATCCGAGCGACTAGCCCAGGAGCCAGGGGCGCTGCGAGAGCCCCGATTCGTAGCGAAGCAGGTAGTACTCATCGCTGAGTGCGTATCGCAACAGCGCGGTGCAGCGGGCGCTCGAGGTGATGACCTCCTGCGTCTGCGGCTGCTCGAGGCGACCGTTCCAACCCTCTGCCACGAGGATCTCCGAGATGGCGACAGAGACGTCGCCGCAGAAGACGAGGCCGAGCCGGTCGCCGAGCCGCGACGGCAGCAGCGACCAGCCGGCCGGGACGCTGCGAATCAGGTCGGGGTTCTCGCGAAGCGCCGCTGCCGCAGCGCGCCGGGGAGAGTGAAGCAGCAGGCCAGCGACATCGTCCGAGAGCGGGCTGCCGCCGGCAACCTGCATGTCGAGCCCCTTGATGGCCACCGCAACGATGAAGTCCTGCACCCGCTGGTCGTCGACCCAGGAGAGCGGCACAACGCCAGAGAGGGCCATGCCGGCTGTGTAGCCCGCCCAGAAGCGGGCACCGAGCTGGTTCTGCGGCGTAACGCGGGCGGCCGGCACAGCGAAGGTCTTCGGCTCGAGGCCGATGACGCCGTTGGTGTGACTGCCAAAGACCACCTTGGGAGGCTCGATCGCCAGCCAGTTACAGGCGCCCTGAAGATAGGCCTCGAAGGCTGCAGACTCGTCGCCGCGGAGCCGTACCGACGGATAGTCGCGCCGGTTCGGCGCCGAGCGAGAGAGCACCTTCTCGGCCAGCGGCATCATGCCTCGAAGTGTCTCCACGTCGCCTGTCGAGACGAGGTCGTGGGCGCCGTGCCGCCACGCCACCGCCGTCTCGAGCTCCTGTGTGGGGTCGCGCAGCACGTTCGGATCGCCCGTATCGACGTTGGCGCCAAAGGCGCGCCGAATCTGGCGGGCAACGCGGAGCCGCGCCGCATCCTTCATCTCTTCATAGAGGTTGTCGAGCTCCTGCGCGGCCTCGTCCCAAATGCTGGCATCTCCGAGCTGGAGCGCGGTCAGCACCTTGGTCACCGCATCGCGCACCCTGCCCGGCTGCTGCCCCGCAGCGCGGGCCTCGCGCAGCAGCGTCTTGGCAACCGGACCCCGCGCACGCCGTGCCTGGGCAAAGGCATCTTCGGCCTCGCGGAACCGCCGCAGCACCGAGAAGTTGAGTTCGCCCACGTAGCACCAGAGTTCGCCGAGCGTCTCTGGCGCAAGGTCGAGCCGGTTCTCCGCGAGCAGCCCCGCGAGCCGGTCGGCAAAGACCTGCGCGCCCTGGTTCACACGGTAGAACTCCTCGAGTCCCGAGAGCGGGATGGCCCGGTCGGGGAAGGCCTCGAAGAGCCTCCACAAAATGGCCTCGCCCTCTGCAGGCCGCTTGAGCCGGGCCCAGTAGGTCTTTGCGAGCAGGATCCAGCTCCGCTGATCGCCGACTTCGGGCGGTGTCGGCAGCTCGCCCTCGAGCAGTTCGACGCAACGCTGCGGGTCGCCGAAGCTGCCGTGTGCGCTCGCGAGCCGCATCGTCCATTCGCGTGAGCGCGGGATGAGGCCGTGCGCCTCTTCGAGCGCTGCGAGGGTGCGCGCCTTGTCGCCGCCCTGCCCCTGGTGCAGGCTTGCGAGCCGCCCCAAAAGCTCCACGCGTCCCTCGCCACGACAGCCCGAAGCGAGGCAGTCTTCGATGGTCGCACGGGCCGCCTCGAGGTTGCCGCCGAGCTCTTCGAGCCGCGACTTGTCGCGGGCATAACTTGTCTCTGCAGGTGCGTACAGAACCGCCACACCGAGCGCATCGATGGCATCGGAGGGCCGCTTGAGCTGCTCGAGCGCACGGGCGCGGCGAGCGGCAAGTGCGGCGCAGCCATCGGGGGCCGGTGGCGCCTCCAAGAGGTGCTCCGCGATGGCCTGTTCGAGCCCATCGAGGTCACTCGCATTCCAGAGCGCCGCGTAGACCTCGTTGCGAATCTCGCTGCCGTAACAGCCCAGCGCCGCAGCCTCGCGCAGCGACCGCGACCGCTCTTCGGCATCGAGCGAAGGCTCCGCTGCAAGGTCGAGCCAGGCACGGATCGCACGCACCGCATCGCCCATCCCGCGCGCAAGCTCCTGCCAGCGCGTCACCATGGCCTCATTCCGCCCGAGCGCCCGCGATGCCGCGATGGCGAGCCGCTGCTGCAGCTCTCCACCCTCCAGCCCAACCAGCGCGCCAACCGTCACACCCGCGCCGGCGATCTCCAAGAGCAGCGCCCGATCGGGCTCCTGCACCTCGGCGCGGTCGGACGACCCAGCACTCTCACGCACGAGGAAGCGAGCAACCTCGGGGAGCAGGTCGGTTGCCACCGCTGCATCCGGCACAACACCGTGAAGGTCGGCGGCATGCCAGTGCACCACGGCCTGCTCCACCGGTCCGGCAGGCGCGCTGCTCCGGAACGAGAAGGCCAGCCGCGCATCGCCTGCACGCAGCGCCTCGATGGCGCAATGCTCCGAGGCCCGAACCGACGAGGGGTCCTCGCCCGCAAGCGTCGACCAGACCTCGAGCCGGCGAACCTCACTCAGGGTCGCCCCACCCCGCTCCACCGCCAGCTCCAGCATCGCCTGCCGCAGGTCTGCACCGGCGCGATCCGCACCCGAAAGAAGCAGCGACACCGCCCGCTCCCGATCGGCATCCGAGACGCCCTCCGCAGTCCAGAGCCGATCGACGCCGCTCACGGCTGCCGTGGCAGAGGCAGCGTCGTCCATCGCATCGAGATAGGCGGCAAAGGCCTCGCCGGGCCGCAACAACGACCACTCCAAAATCTCCGCTGCGCGGAACCGGAGGCGGGCGCGAGAGACCGCATCCTGCGCCTCTGCCGCGCGTGCCACCACCGAGGTCAGCCGCGCCTCATGATGGCCCATCGCCTCGTTTAGCCGCTCCATCCACATCTGCGCTTCGTCGCGTGAGGAGGGCGACAGTTCGGCAACCTGACGCCAGGCCTCCATCGCTAGCTCGGGCTGTGAGAGATGCACCGCATACCACTCGCCCAACTGGCGCAGGCAGCGGAGCCGCTGCGTCGTCACCGTCGAGGCGCGCAACACCCGCTCCGTCAGCGTCGCAAGGTCTTCCCACCGGCCCTGCGACTGCAACAGCTGACCCAGCCCGCGCAAGGCCTCCTCTGCCAGCACATCCTCATCCAGCGCACGCAGCCAGTAGCGCTCCG
>JBIIFW010000277.1:0-4044 GCA_044236985.1 Bradymonadia bacterium
TGCGCCGCTGGTCGAGACGGCCGATCGGGTCGAGGCGCTGACCGCCTTCCGCGAGAAGCGGGCGCCCCGGTTCGAGGGGCGATGAGGGCGCTCGTCTGGTTCATTGCGGCGCTGCTCTGTGCCGCCGCCCTGCCGGCTTCGGCGCGGGAGCTGCCGCCTGTGCTGCAGCTCGAACGTGCCGACATCGTGGTCGCGAAGGGCGGCGACTGGTCGCTCTGGGCCGAGCTGCAGGAGCCTGCAGGCTGGCCGAAGCTGGGCGGCTTTGTGGCGCCGACGGGTAGGGCGAAGGCGGAGCTTCGTGCAGGCGAGCTGCAGGGCTGGAGCCCGCTCAGGCTGCCGCTCGACGGCCGCACCGAGGCGATGCAGACGATGGGCGCGGCCAAGCTGGCGCGGGAGCAGCACTTTCGTGCGCGGGCCGGCATGGGCGCGGGCACGCTGCTGCTCGATGCGCCGGGGCGCTCGCCTGCGGTCGGTCAACGCGCCACCCTCTATCTCACCCGGACCTTCGAACTGGCCGACCCCGCCTCGGTGGTCTCGTTGCAGTCGGAGCTGGAGTTCGCGGCGGGTGCCATCGTCTATCTGAACGGCGTGGAGATCATCCGCCAGCAGGTGCTCCCCGGCGCAGAGGCCGCCAGCTTTTCGGCCGCGGTCCCGACCATGCCGACCTTCGTGAAGGCCACCTCCATGGAGCGCTGGCAGCGCACCTCGCTCGCCATCCCGCCAACGATGCTCCGGGCCGGCACCAACCGGATCACCGTGGCGCTCCACCGCCACCCAGACGGCGGCCACCGGGCCTTCTGGTTCGACATGGATCTGCGGCTCCACACGCGGGCCGGCTTCATCAAGACCCCCTACCTGCAGGGCGGCGACCGCGACTGGGTCACGGTGTCGTGGGAGAGCAACGTGGCGGGCTTCGGCATCGTGCGCTGGGGGCTCGCGCCCGACAGGCTCGACCGGGTGGTTGCGGCGCCCGAACTGGCCGGCGCCCACCACGAGGTAACGCTCACCGACCTGCCTCCCAACAGCACCATCTACTACCGCGCCGAGACCGACCCCGTGAAGGGCAGCAGCGCGCGGGTGGATGCGCCGGTCCGCAGCTTCCGCAGCCAGCCGCTCAAGGGCGAGACCTATCGCTTCATGGCCTACGGCGACGTGCGCACCAACGCCGACATCCATGCCGCGCTCACCCGCCGCATGTGGGACGATGCGCTCGCCGCCGACGCCCGCTTCGTGGTCAACACGGGCGACCTGACCGACCTCGGCGCCCCCTGGGATGGCTGGCAGCGCGAGTTCTTCGAGCCGGCGCTCCCCATCATGAGCCGCCTCCCCTTCTTCGCCTCGCTGGGCAACCACGAGGGCAACCACGAGTCCTACTACCACTACATGGCGCTGCCCGGGAACGAGGCCTGGTACACCTTCGAGCGGGGCGATGCGGCCTTCTTCGCCATCAACAGCAGCAGCGAGTTTGAGGAGGGCACGGCACAGTGGCGCTGGCTCGACGGGGCGCTCGCCGCCTCCAAAGCGAAGTGGAAGCTGGTCTTCTTCCACCACCCGCCCTTCGCCTGCACGCCGGAGCGCAAGCCGGGCGACCTGAGGGTACAGACCCATCTCAATCCGCTCTTCGAAAAGCACCGGGTCGACCTTGTGCTGCTCGGCCACGACCACCTCTATGGCCGGAGCCGCGACATGAACGGTGTGCGCTACGTCATCACGGGTGGGGGTGGCGCGCCTGCCTACCCGGGCGAAGCGGATGCCATCAACGAGGTCTGCATCAGCGCCCACCACTATCTTGTGGTAGAGGTGGCGCCCGACCATCTGTCGTGGACAGCCACCGACATCGATGGCAAACAGCTAGACGCCTTTTCCCTCACCAAGCCCCCCGTCGCGAGCAGCCCCCCATGATCGGAAGAAGCCCCATCGGGCAAGGCGGGGTCGACCCGGACGCAGAGACGCCCGTCCCGACCGAAGAGCCCGGCCAGCCGGTATCGGTTGCCTCCTACGTGATGTCGGGCAGCTACCCCTCGATCTCCGAGGCGAGCGCGCCTGTGGTGGCGGAGTTCTCGGTGAACCAGATTGTGCCGCGGGTGGAGCCGACGATGCGTGCCTTCACCAGCACCGAGATCTTCATCCGGCTGGAGCAGACCATCTACGGACCGCTGTCGCGTGAGCGGCTGGCGGAGCTGCTGGCCTCAGGCCGGCTGACCGGGTTTGAGCAGGCCTCGAGCAACCTGCGCACCTGGACGCCGCTCATCTACCATCCGCGGATGGTGCTGGCGGAGGATGTGGATCCCGAGACGACCCACCGGATGCTGCAGAAGGAATCGGACCTGCCGAAGGAGTCGGGGGTGCAGCGGCGGATCGATCTTGCGCAGTATGGGGAGCAGGCGACTCTCTCCAACGAGGTTGTGCCGGAGGAGCCGGTGCTGTCGACGCCGCTGGCAAAGATGCTCATCCGTCCGCGGAAGCGGTCGTCGGCGACCCACGATGCCGAGCCGATGCCGCCGCTCGACCTGCCTGTGTTCGGAGATCTGGGCCACGAGTCGCTCGAGTCGCTCGCGCAGCGGGCCGGGGCGCCCGGCGGCGGCACGATGATGATGCCTGCCTTTGTGGCGCTCGCGGAGGGTGCGGTGGTTTCGGCACCGGACGCGGTCTCGGCGCCTGTTGGGCCGCTGTTGCAGGCGCTGGCGGAGGACCCGCTGGGGATGAAGGGCAACGACCTTCCGACAGTGCAGGTGCCGGCGACGAACGGGACGGGTGCGGTGGCGCTGCCGGAGCCGTTCGAGGAGCCGGCGTTGAAGCCGGCGCTTGCGCCGGCAGCGGTTGCGCCGGCAGCCTCTGCATCGGTTGCGCAGGGTGGCGGTGCGCTGTTTGCCGTCGCGCTCGCGCTGGCCGTGGTGGCCACGGTGGCGGCGGTCTATCTCTACCTCCGCGTGGCGACGCTGGAGCGCGAAATCCGGCTGTTGCGGGAGAATGTTCCGACGCAACCGCGCTAACGGGCTGCCTCGCACAGGGCGCAGATTCCTTGCCTCCAACGGGTAAATCGGGCTACCCTTGCGCCACGCTCTGAATGTTTTTCCTGAAGATTGAAGGAAGTCGCACCATGCGGGAATCCATGCTTCGAATCTCTGGCCTCGGCCTTCTGATTGCAGCCGTTACCTTTCTTGCCGCCTGTGGCGACGATCCTGGGAAAGAGATCTGCGGCGATGGCGTGCTCGACCCGGGCGAGCGCTGTGACGACGGCAACAAAGTGAACGGCGATGGCTGCTCCGCCATCTGCGAAGTGGAGACGACTGCCGCAGAAGATTGCGCCGCGGTGGGCGACGAAGATGGCGACGGCAATGCCGACTGCGCCGACAGCGACTGCGCGGCCGAGCCGGCCTGTGCTGCGACCCCTGAGGACTGCGCGGCGGCGGGCGACGAAGATGGCGACGGCAATGCCGATTGCGCCGACAGCGACTGTGCGGCCGCGCCGGCCTGCGCGGCGACGCCCGAGGACTGCGCGACGCCGGGCGATGAAGATGGCGACGGCGACGCCGACTGCGCCGACAGCGACTGCGCGACGGCCGACGGCTGCTTCGAGGTCTGCGACGACGGCGTCGACAACAATGGCGACGACACGGTGGACTGCCTCGACCCGACCTGTTCCGATGCCGTGGTCTGCGAGAGCTTCTGCGGCGACGGCGTGGTGGATGCGGGCGAGGGCTGCGACGATGGCGCGGCCAACTCGGACATCGATGCCGATGCCTGCCGCAACAACTGCCAGCCGGCCTTCTGCGGCGACGGTGTCTTCGACGAGGGCGAGGCCTGCGACAGCGGCAACGCGAACTCCGATACGGAGGCCGACGCCTGCCGGACCAGCTGTGAGCTCCCGAGCTGCGGCGATGGCGCCGTGGACTTGGGCGAGGAGTGTGATGGCGGCGCGAACGGCAGCGACACGGCGCCCGACGCCTGCCGCACCAGCTGCAAGCTCCCGGTCTGCGGCGATGGCGCTGTGGACACGGGCGAGGGCTGCGACAACGGCGCCGACAACAGCGACACGACGGT